>DQTM01000263.1 GCA_015662785.1 Sulfurospirillum arcachonense
ATTGAGAAAGAGCTTGATTTAAGTCGTACTTATATATGTGAGCTTAATATAGATGCTTTACCATATGAGAGAAAAGAGGCTGAGGCATACTCGAAATTCCCTGAGAGCATCAGAGATTTGAGTTTGATGGTTTCAAAAAGTATGCAATTTAGTGAGCTTAAAAAATATATAGAGTCAATTGCTCCAAAAGAGATGATAAAACTTTATCCTATAGATGTATATGAAGATGAATCATTTGGTGATAAGATTAGTCTAACTATTAAATTTCACTTTCAATCAAATGAGAAAACTTTTGAAGATGAAGAGGTAGCTAATATAATAGAAGAGATGTTAAAATCGATTCAAGAGAAATTTGGAATTACAGTAAGATGACATCTTTACATGTAGCTCCAAAGGGTGAATTTGTCTTTGAAACAGATGCAATAGCAAGTGATAAATCTATATCACACAGATGTGCTATTTTTTCACTTTTGAGCGATAAACCTTCAATAGTAAGAAATTTTTTAAATGCAGAAGATACCCTTTGTACTCTTAGTATTTCTGAGAGTCTTGGTGCTACTGTAAAAATAGATGGTGATACTTTAGTTATAACTCCACCAAAAGAGTTAAAAGAACCAGATTCTATACTTGATTGTGGAAACTCTGGAACTGCGATACGTCTTTTGATGGGATTTTTATCTTCATTAGAAGGTTTTTACGTTCTTCATGGAGACAAGTATTTAGCAAGTCGCCCTATGAAAAGAGTAGCAAATCCGCTTAGAGAGATTGGCGCAAATATAGATGGTCGTGAAGATGGAGAACTAGCACCTATAAGTATAAGAGGAGCTAAGTTAGCACCATTTAACTATGATAGCCCTATCGCTTCTGCACAAGTGAAGAGTGCTTTAATACTCGCTGGTTTAAGAGCTGATGGAGTTTCAACTTTGAGTGAACCAACTCTAAGTCGTGACCATACAGAGAAGATGTTAAGAGGTATGGGTGTCAACATAATAAGTGATGGATGTAAAGTAACTCTTCATCCTATGACAAAACCACTTAAGCCTTTAGATATAACAGTACCAAATGACCCATCGAGCGGTTTTTTCTTTGCAGTAGCTGCTGCAATTACTCCAAACTCTAAAGTGACTCTAAAAAATATGCTGTTAAATCCTACAAGAGTAGAAGCGTATAAAGTTCTTCAACGAATGGGTACAAAAGTAGAGTTTATTGAAAAAGAGAACAGCTATGATAGTGTTGGAGATATAGTTATAGAGTACGCTCCTTTACAAGGTGTTGTAGTTGAAGACAATATAGCATGGCTTATAGATGAGTTGCCAGCTCTAAGTATCGCTTTTGGCTGTGCAAAGGGTAAAAGTTTAGTTAAAAATGCAAAAGAGCTTAGAGTAAAAGAGTGTGATAGAATCTCATCAGTAGTCCAAAATCTAAAAAAATGTGGTCTTCAAGTTGACGAGTTTGAAGACGGATATGAAGTAATTGGAGGAGAGTTTAAAAGTGCAACTTGTGATAGTCATGGCGATCATAGATTAGCTATGAGTTTTGCAATAGCAGGACTGAAAGCTCCTATGAACATAACAGATACACAGTGTATACAGACCTCTTTCCCAAACTTTATAGAGCTTCTTTCAAATCTAGGAGAAGTATCTTATGGAAATTAAACTAGCAAAAAATTATGGTTTTTGTTTCGGAGTTAAAAGAGCTATTAATATAGCTGAAAACTCACAAGATGCTTCTACTATAGGACCTCTTATACATAATAATGAAGAGATTAAAAGACTAAAAGCCAATTTTAATGTAGATACTCTTAAAGATGCTAGTGAAGCAAAAGATGTAAAAAAAGCCATTATTAGAACGCATGGTATAACTAAAGGTGATTTAAATACATTGACAAAAAGTGGCACTAAAATCATAGATGCAACTTGCCCATTTGTTACTAAACCACAACAGATTTGTAAAGAGATGAGTGAAGAGGGTTATGATGTTGTTATCTTTGGAGATGAAAATCATCCAGAAGTTAGAAGTGTTCAAAGTTACGCTAAAAATGGTGCAAAAGTAGTTTTAAGTGTTAGAGATGTAGATACCTTAGAGTTGCGTCAAAAAGTTGCAATCGTATCTCAGACAACAAGAAAAGTAGAAGAATTTTTAAAAATCGTTAATTATTTGTGTGTAAATTATAAAGAAGTCAGAGTTTTCAACACTATCTGTAATGCAACTTCTGAAAATCAAGACGCTGCTAGAGATTTAGCGAAAGAGGCTGATGTGATGATAGTAATTGGTGGTAAAAACTCATCAAATACTAAGCAACTTTTTAGCATATCAAAAGAGTGTTGTAGTGATAGTTTTTTGATAGAAAATGAAAAAGAGTTAAAAAAAGAGTGGTTTAAAAATAAGAATTTATGTGGCATAACTGCTGGTGCATCGACTCCTGACTGGATAATTCAAAAAGTTATTGGAAAAATAAGCAAAATTAAAGTATAATAGAGCAATTTTATGTGAACCAATGTATACCAGCTTGGTGCTACTCACATAAAAAACAAAATTAAAACAAGGGAATAAAATGGTAAATGAGGCGAACGAGACAGTTCAATCTGAAGCTGTAGATGAATTAGAGGAGATGGATTTTGCAGCAATGCTAGAGGAGTCTTTCAAAAAAGATTCTGGAAGAGATGCACTAATTGATGGTGTTATTGTTGAAATTAAAGATGATGTTGCTTTAGTTGATGTGGGTAAGAAGTCAGAAGGACGTCTATACACTTCAGAGATAACTGATAGCGAAGGCAATGTTACATATAAAGTAGGCGATACAATCAAAGTTGTAATCACTGGTTTCAGAAACGAACGTCCAAGTGTTTCTCATACGAAAGCGATTCGTAAAGAGCGTGTAAAATCATTTATTGCTGATTATAAAGAAGAAGAAGATACAACTTTTGACTTAAAAGTTGTTGGTAAAAACAAAGGTGGATTCATTGTTGAAAATGAAGATGGAGTAGAATTTTTCCTTCCACGTTCACAAGCAGCTGTAAGAGACATGAATGCTCTTATGGGTAAAATGGTAAAAGTTAAAATTATTAAGATAGACAAAGATAACGAGTCTATAGTTGTTTCAAGAAAAAAATGTCTTGATGATGATAGAAAAAAGAGAAAAGAGATAGTTCAAGAGCTAATCGATGCTGATGAAGTTGTTGATGGAACTATTAAGAAAATTACAACTTACGGTATGTTTGTTGATATTGGTGGTGTTGATGGACTTGTTCACTATAGTGAGATAAGCTACAAAGGGCCTGTTAATCCTAGTACTATCTACTCTGAAGGTGAAGTTGTTCCTGTCAAAGCTATCAAGTATGATAAAGAAAAAAGACATCTTTCACTTTCAATCAAAGCTGCTATGCCAGATCCTTGGAAAGAGATTCAAGATCAGTTAGATGTTGGAGATTCAATTCAAGTTGAAGTTAGCAATATTGAGCCTTATGGTGCATTTGTTGATCTTGGAAACGACATTGAGGGTTTCTTGCATATCTCAGAAATAAGCTGGGATAAAAATATTAAACATCCTAAAGATTATATTAGTGAGAATCAAGAAATTGAAGTAGAAGTTATTGAAATTAATTGTGAAGAGAGAAGATTAAGAGTATCTCTAAAAAATTTTCTTCCAAAGCCATTTGAAGATTTCTTAAAAAATTATAATACAGGTGATGTAGTTAAAGGTATCGTTACAACTATCACAAACTTTGGTGCATTTATCAAAATAGGTGGTATTGAAGGACTTTTACATAATGAAGATGCTTCTTGGAATAGAAGTGATAAATGTAAAGAACTGTTAACAACAGGTGATGAAGTAGAAGTTAAAATTATCAAGATTGATGACATCAATGAAAAAGTAAGTTTGAGCAAAAAAGAGTTAGAAGATAGCCCAATTGCAAGTTATGCTAAGAGCCACTCAAATGGTGATATTGTAACTGGTAAGATTAGAGATATCAAAGACTTTGGTGTTTTTGTCGAACTTGAAGACAATGTTGATGCACTAATTCGTACAGAAGATTTACTTCCTGATGCTGAAGAAGAGTTAAAGATTGGTGATGAGATTGAAGCTGCTATCTCTTTCATTGATGATAGAAAAAATCGTATTAGACTATCTGTAAGAAGACTTTCTAAGCAAAAAGAGAGAGAAGTACTAAAAGAGATCAATAAAGAAGAAAAGATGACTCTTGGAGACATCATCAAAGATCAATTGAAGTAATATATGCAAAAAAAGGTAACTATAGCGTTATTTGCACTACTTGTTGTCGTTTTAGGTATGGTTTTATCAAACCTACTTAATGAAGAGACGGGTAGTGTTCATATTGATGCTCAGTACCTTTCTCCTTCACAAAAAAAGAGTGAAGAGATACTAAAAAATAAAACTTGGTCAGAGGCTCTTGCTAGCACAAATGAGACCAAGTTTTCATTCCCCGTAAATGAACTTTATATGCAGATAGATTTAAAAAAATATATCCCTCCAAAAGTTAAATCTTATAGATTAGTTGTAGACCGTGCTGATCGCTATTCGCTTTTTTGTATAGTTCAAACACTATCACAAATGAATTTGCCATATGTAGTAGAGAAGCGTGATAAAGTACCTACAATACATGTTGGTAGTAAAACTAAAAATTCACTTAAAAGTGTAGTAGAAAAACTTAAAGATTATGACATAGAGTCAAAAATAGTAGAAGTATGGTTATAAACCCAAACTATGAAATAGAAGTCACTAAAATAGTAGTTATAATTGAATAGTTATTGATAAAAGGAAAAATTTAATGAAGAAAATAATAGTATGTGATGCAATACATGAAAAAGGTTTTGAGCTTTTAAGAAAAGAAGAAGGTATAGAAATTATAGATGCTGTTAAAGTTCCTAAAGATGAACTTTTAAAGATTATTGGAACAGCAGATGTTGCTATAACAAGAAGCTCAACAGATGTTGATGAGAAATTTTTAAATGCGGCAAAAAATTTAAAAGCGATTGTAAGAGCTGGTGTTGGTGTTGATAATGTTGACCAAGAGGGTTGCAGTAGACGTGGAATAATAGCTATGAATGTTCCAACAGCAAATACTATAGCTGCAGTAGAACTTACTATGGCTCATCTTTTGGGAACTGCAAGAAGTTTTCCAAATGCAAATAATCATCTTAAAATTGATAGAGTATGGAAAAGAGAGAAGTGGTATGGAGTTGAACTTAGTGGAAAGAAACTAGGAGTTATTGGTTTTGGAAATATTGGAAGTCGTGTTGCAACTCGTGCAAAGAGTTTCGATATGGAAATCATAGCATATGACCCATATATTACATCTTCTAAAGCAACAGACTTAGATATGGAATACACTACTAACTTTGAAGATATTTTAGCTTGTGATTTTATAACAATTCATACTCCAAAGAACAAAGAGACAACAGATATTATTTCAACTGATGAGATAGCAAAGATGAAAGATGGTGTTAGATTAGTAAACTGTGCTCGTGGTGGACTCTATAATGAGAAAGCACTTTATGAGGGCATAAAAAGTGGTAAAATTGCTTATGCTGGGATTGATGTTTTTTCATATGAGCCTGCAACGGATCATTTTTTACTCGACCTTGAAAACATCTGTGTAACTCCTCATCTTGGAGCAAATACACGTGAGTCACAAGAGAAAATCGCAATTCAAGCCGCTGAAAATGCTATAAGTGCTGCACGTGGTGTGAGTTATCCAAATGCTCTAAATCTTCCTATAAAAGCGGAAGACTTACCACCATTTGTTGAACCTTATTTAGAGTTAGTTCAAAAAATGGGATTTTTATGTGCTCAAATAAATAAAGCATCTATAAAATCAGTAAAAATTGAAGCCGAAGGTGAAGTTGGAGAACATGTAAAATCACTATTAACATTTGCACTAGTAGGTTCACTTAAAGAGTCAATGGGTGATAAGATTAACTATGTGAATGCAGAGTTTATAGCGCAGGAGAAGGCGATAGAAATAAAGCATGAAGCACTTAATAATACAGGTGGTTATAAAAATAAAATAACTGTTAGACTTACAACAGAAAAAGGTGTTACGACTGTTAGTGGTACTGTTTTTGGTGAAGATGAGCAACGCATTGTTGGTATTAATGGTTTTAAGTTTGATTTTAAACCAAAAGGGAAGATGATTATCTTTAAGAACTCAGATGTTCCTGGTGTTATCGCTGATATATCTTCAATGCTTTCAAGTGAGGGGGTCAATATCGCTGACTTTAGACTTGGTCGAGATGAGCATGGTTTAGCTATGGCAGTTATTTTAGTTGATGAAAATATTGAAAAGAAATTAATTTTAAAACTAAATGAATTAGATACGTGTATTTGGGCTGAGTACGCTGTTATATAACTTTTAAGGAGTGTGTGTGGGCTTAAAAAGTAATTTGAAAGAGGAGTATTCTCCTCTTTATTTTTTGGCTTCTTTGGGAGCTGGTGGGTTAAGTGTTGCTATTTATATGTATTTGATGTTTATGATAGAACATCCAAAAGTCCCTTTGGCTACTTTTGAGTATATATTTCCATTGATTAAAGCAGGTAATTTTATTTCTCTGTTAGTAGTTTTGAATATTCTATTAGTATTAATCTTCTCTTATCTCCATTTTAGACTTTTGTTTTGGAATATAAAAGAGTATAAATTATTTAAAAAAACTGAGAAATATAAGAAGTTAAAAACTACAAATGATGAAGTTACTCTTATGGCTATTCCTCTTACTTTAGCAATGACAATTAACGTATGTTTTGTTCTTGGGGCAGCACTTGTTCCTGGACTTTGGGGTGTAGTTGAGTACATGTTTCCATTTGCAATAGCGGCTTTTTTAGCAGTAGGTATTTATGGGCTTAAGATATATGGTGATTTTATAACAAGACTTGTAGTAAGCGGAGGATTTGATTTTGAAAAAAATTCAAATTTTTCGCAAATGTTAGCAACTTTTGCATTCTCTATGGTTTCAGTTGGATTAGCTGCTCCAGGGGCTATGAGTCATTATGTTGGTGTGTCTGCTATTGGACTTTTTTTCTCAATATTTTTTATGATTCTATCTATAGTATTGGTTTTAAAATCAATGTTTTTAGCTTTTAAATCTATGTATAGATATGGTATTTCTCCAGAATCAGCAGGAAGTTTGTGGATGCTTATACCTATATCAACTCTTTTAGGTATTGCTCTTATTCGTATCAGTTTTGGGTTGGTACATAATTTTGACCAAGAGCCATCTCCTTCATTTTTATTTATGTTTTCATCTGCAATTGTCTCTTTTCAAATTATAATTGGATTGTTTGGATATAAGGTTATGAAAACTTTAGGATATTTTAGAGATTATCTACATTCAGATATTAAAAGTACTGCTGCGTTAGGTCTTGTTTGTCCTGGTGTTGCATTTTTTGTATTTGGCATGTTTTTTATCTTTTTTGGACTTTTGAAAAATGGAATAGTAGAAATGTTTTCAATAGAGTACTTTATTGTGCTATTACCTTTTGTATTTATTCAAATAAAAACTATACAAATATTTTTTAAACTTTTAAAAAAACTAATTTATGTAAGGTAAAAGCTCTTAAGAGCTTTTACCTTTTTATGGAATGTCTTAATAAGCTAGACACTATTTAATTCAGTAATTTAGATAAAATAATGTTAAAATATTATGAAGTTTAATAAGATTAAAATATACGTGTATTAGCTATAATACACGTATATATATCAATGGAGAAAATAATGAGAGTGTTACTATGGCTAACTTTATTTGTTATTCCTATTTTTGCCTCAACTACAGCTTATGTGGAGTTAAGCTTAGAGAAGGCTATTGAGATTTTAAAGAGTGAGAATCTTGAAGTAAATGTTGCTAGGTTTGATGAGCAGATAAAAGAGTATGAACATGAACTGGCACTAGCAGATAATTATGGTAAGCTAGATTTTGTTCAAACTGCAATGCGTTCAAATGATGCAGGAAACGTATTTGGTTTTAAACTTGAAAGTAGAGAAGCAAGTTTTGGTGATTTTGGTTTTAGTGAATTTGATGGTACAAATCCAAATATATTAAATGTTCAACCAAAAGATTTAAACTACCCAGACGCAAGAAGCCATTTTCAAACAAAACTACAATATCAACTTCCTATTTACACAGGTGGAAAACTAGAACAGTATGGAAAAATAACAAAGGCTTTGCAAGAACTTAGTGTTATTGATACACAAAAGATACTAAGTGAAAAACTTTATCAGCTTAAAAAGAGTTATTATGATATATATCTATTAAATACTTATATTCACAACCTGAATATCATTAATAAAAACATGGATAGACTTGAGATGATGGCTCAAAGTATGATTAATGAGGGTTATGCAAAGAGGATAGATTTACTTGAGGTTCAATCTAAAAAAGCAAATGTAGTAAGAATGACTAGCAAAGCAGAAGCTAATAAAGAGTTAGTGTATCACTTTATATCATTTTTACTCAATACAAAAGTTAAATCAGTCTCTGGAAACGAGAAAGAGATAGAGCTAAAAGAGTATAGCATTGATACTATACTGCAAAATAACCTAGATATTAAAAAAGCAAAACAGGGTTTAAGTGTAACCCAGATGGCAATAGACTTACATAAGGCTTCAAATCTCCCTGAGATAGGAGCATTTGCAGAGTATGGTAGTAGTGATAATACCTTTTTGGGAGATTTTACTGACCATGATGCGTACACTTTTGGAGTACAACTTAGATGGAATATATTTAGTGGAGGAGCTAGTAGTAACTCCATAGAAAAAGCAAGAGTAGAGAATTTAAAAGTTCAAAAGCAGGTAAGTTTAGCTCAAAAAGGGATAATTCTACAAGTAGAGAAAATCAATACGGAAATAAAGAGTTATAATTTTGATATAGAAAGCTTAAAAAAAGAGATAGAGCTAACAAGAAGTATATATAAGAACTATTTGGGAAGATACCAAGAGAAGCTAGTCTCTATAAATGATGTTATTATAAAACAATCTTTAGAGATAGAAAAAGTATTAAAACTAAATGAAGTGCAAAACAGCAGAACAAGTAAAATTTTAGAGCTAGATAAGATAGCAAATGGAGATAGCAAATGAAAATATTGGTTATATGTATAGGTTTTTTAATATCATTGGCACTGCCTTTAAGTGCAGGAGAGTTGAGTTTGACAGGGAGTGTAATCTCTGATAACCAAAAGATGATAACAAGTAGATATATGGGATTTGTAAAAGGTGTACATGTAAGTGAAGGAGGAGAGGTTAAAAAAGGGCAACTTCTTTATGAAATAGACTCAAAAGAGATAGATAGTGCAAAGGTTCAAGTAGAGCTTGGAATTTCTCAAGCAAGACTATCTTTACAGATGTATCGAAATCAGTATCAGAATGTACAACTAAATCTTGAGCGTCACAAAAGACTATATAAACAAGATATGGTTTCTAAGTTTGATGTAGAAAATTTGGAACTATCTTCTAAAAATCTTGAAGCAATGGTTCTAATCTCTAAACAGCAAATCGAACAAGCAAAAGCAAGACTACAAGAGGTTTTAAATCAGTATAAATACTTAAGAATTACATCACCAAATGATGGAGTAGTGATACAAAAAAACATAAAAGTAGGAGAAATGGCAATGCCAGGTATGCCCGCAATTGTTCTGTCTGATTTGAGTAATCTTAAAATTTCTACTGAAATATCAGAGAGTAATTTAAAAGAGATAACAGTAGGAGACATCGTTGAGTTTGAAATACCATCAATAGAGCTAAAAGGTATGGGGACAATAGACTCTATAATACCAAGTTCAAACCCTTTAACACATACTTTTAGAATTAAAGTTGGATTTGATTCAAATGGTAAAAGTGTTTACCCCGGTATGTATGCTACGGTAAAAGTAAAGTGAAAAAATATGAAGTAAAAGATGTAGCAGGGCATTTAGCAAAAGCTTTTTTACATAACCCTCTGACACCACTTTTAGGTATTTTTATACTTTTAATTGGTTATATCTCTTTGGTAATTACTCCAAGGGAAGAAGACCCTCAGATAGATATAAGTGGCGGAACTATCATTGTCGCACTTCCTGGGTCTACTCCTAAAGAGATAGAAAGAGTCATAATAAAACCACTTCAAAGAAAGATAAAAGAGATACAAGGTGTTGAGCATATATATGGAGTTGCTACAGAAGATGTAGGAATTGTTAATGTTATGTACTATATTGGAGAAGATAAAGAGTCTTCAAATTTAAAACTATATGATAAAGTGATGCAAAACATGGCAGCGCTTCCAAAAGGAGCTATGCAGCCTCTTGTAATGCCTTTTGATATAGATATAGATATCCCAATACTCTCCATGGCATTTTACTTAAAAGAGAATTCAAAACTTGATGAAGTAGGACTTTATAAAAGAGTTGATGAAATAAGAAATAGATTATCTTTAGTTGACGATATTGCTAAAAGTGAGATAAAAGGCGAAGCAAAAGAGCAATATAATATAGAAGTTGATTTAGATAGACTCTCCGGATTTAATATCTCTTTAGGTCAAGTTGCAATTGCGTTAGAATCTCTCATGGTAAATGTTCCAAATGTAAAAAATAGAACAAAAGATGGTCAATTAGTTGTTTTTGGAATCAAAAATGCGCTTGATGATGTTGAAGATTTAAAAAACCTGATAATAGCACAGTATAGTGGCTCTCCAATCTATCTTAAAGATATAGCCAGGGTTAATAGAGGAAGAGATATTCAGAACCATAAACGTGCTCAGATGACATTCAGAGTTGATGGAGAGTTTACAAAAACAGTAGATCAAGTTACATTGACTCTGTCTAAATTAAGAGGAACAAATGCTGTTGTTATAGCAGAAGATGTTTTAAAGATTTTAGATGAATTAAAATCAGAATTAAAAAATGATGGCATAGGTTTTATAGTTACAAGGAACTATGGAACAAGAGCAAATGATGCTGTAAATGACCTTGTTATGAACCTTCTTGTTTCAATTATAATTATTTTTGTATTACTTGTCTTTACTCTTGGTTTTAGAGAGTCTTTAATAGTTACATTTTTAGTGCCTGCTATCTTAGCCGTAACTCTTTTTGTGGCATACTTGGGCGATCAAACAATAAATAGAATTACACTTTTTGCACTCATTCTTAGTTTAGGGTTATTGGTTGATGCCGCCATAATAGTTATAGAAAATATACATAGGCATATACATATGTATGATAGCTTTGATAAAAGTATGGATGACATAGTAGTTGAAGCTACTGATGAGATAGGAGCTCCAACAAACATTGCAACAATTGCTATTATACTTACTATGGTTCCTATGGGTTTTGTAGGGCAGATGATGGGTCAGTTTATGAAACCTATTCCTCAAAATGTTCCTGTGACTATTTTTGCTTCTTTAGTTTTAGCATATATTTTTGCTCCTTATATGGCAAAAAGGTTTCTTAAAAAACCAAAAAGAAAAGAGCATAAGGAGGTTAAAGATGCATAAGTTTGAAGAAATTATACACTCTATATTAGACTCTAAGTTTAAGAAATTTTTAGTTCTTTTTATAACATTTTTAGCTTTTGTTGGCTCTTTGATGATGTTTCCTACAAATCTAGTTTTAGCAAAAATGCTACCTGGGAAGAGTGCTAATACGTACTCAGTATATGTTGATTTACCAAATGGTAGCTCGTATAAAGAGACTTCAAAAGTCACTACATGTATAGTTAGTATTTTGCAACGTGAAGATGAAGTAGAAAATATTGAGATATTTTCTGGCATGGGTGCTCCTTTAGATTATGCTGGTTTAGTTAAGGGTTCTGCATTTAAAAGTGGAGAAAATATAGCTGAAATTGTAGTAAATCTTACAGATATTGATGCAAGAGATGAAAAAAGTTTTTCTATGGTTCATCGTCTTCGTCCAGTTTTACAATCTAGTTGCGAGAGCATAAAAATAGGAACTAATATAAAACTGGTAGAAGAGCCAGCTGGTCCACCTACTTTGGCAGCTGTTGTTGTGGAACTTTATGGAAAAGATGGAACTGATTTAACTAATCTTGGAGGTAAGATTAGAACTATTTTAGAAAAAACTAAAGGCTTAGTAGATGTAGACACTCTTGAGGATGATATTTATGAGAAGTTTGAACTTACTATCAATAAAGAGAAGATTATACGTTCAGGATTAAGCATAAAACAGGTAAATGAAATCTTATATTTAGCTTTTGAAGGCGTAGAAATAACAGTTAAAAACAGTGAAAAATCACCAGAACAGATACCTCTATTTTTAGTCCTTGAAGAGGGAAGTAAGAGTTTGAGTTCTTTTAGTAAACTCTCTTTGGAGCGAAAACTAGCATCCTTAAAGCTTATGAATAAAAAAGGTTTTATGATACCTCTCAATGAACTTGTGAGTGTTGAGCTTGCGAAATCGAAACCAACATTGATGTCAAAAAATCTTCAAAGAGTTGTCACTATAGTAGCTGAAACAGATATGGTTTCACAAGTTTATCCTCTTCTTGATGCAAGAAGCAAAATCAAAGAGAAACTCTCTACAGATTTTGAAATTACAAGAGGCTCTTTGTTTAATTTGGATCTAAAAGATAAAAAAACAGGTGAAGAGTATAGTTTAGTATGGGATGGTGAGATGAAAGTCACTATGGATACCTTTAGAGACTTAGGAGCTGCTTTTATAGCTGCACTTGTAATTATATTTTTATTAATGGTAGTCTATTATAAAAGTTTTGCACTTAGTGGGATAGTTCTTTTAGGAAGTTTTCTTTCCATTATTGGGGTAATTACTGGACATTGGGTTACAGATCTGTTTACACATGAAACATTTTTCTTGACGGCAACTTCCTTGATAGGGTTCATTGCTTTGATGGGGATAAGTTCAAGAAATTCACTTTTACTTATTGATTTTGCTGTCTCTTTAATAGAGAACAAGGGTATAGACAAAAGACGTGCTATCGCTATCTCGACTGCGACTCGTGCTAAGCCTATTTTTCTAACAGCTGTTACTATTTTATTGGCTTCTGTAGTGCTTGTTGTTGACCCTATCTTTGGAGGCCTTGGAGTTGCTCTGATTTTTGGTACTGTTGCAGCTGTGATAGTATCCCTTGTGTTTATTCCTGTTCTTATGGATAACACAAAAGCTATAAAAGAAAAAAAATAATAAGAGGGGGCTAGTTACCCTCTACCCTTTTACGGGTAACAATCTTCTTTTTGAAAACATTCGCATACATTTATAAAACATAATATACTTTTTTATAGATTCTATTTTTCTACTTTTTCGCTCATCTAAAACTAAAAAAACTTCTTCTAACGCTATTTTTTCCGAAATGCTCAAGTTTGTCATATATTGCCCTTATATATTTCTTTGAAGAGATTATTATACAAAAATAATTAAACATAAGTTAAACAGTGTGTATTAAACATTAAAATAGTTATTAAATACATTATATATTATAATATATGTAGTCTAATATAGGTTATATAGTATAAATATTATAATTTATACGATTTAACGTATAAATAAAGCTGTAAAGTAAATTTAGATATAATCTAATCTTAAAGTAAAAATTAGGAGCATTATATGGCTACAGTAGGAATGAGCGACCTAAAAAAAGGGTTGAAGATAGAGTTAAATGGAGTACCGTACAAGATAATTGAGTATCAACACGTAAAACCAGGAAAAGGGGCAGCATTTGTAAGATGTAAAATCAAATCTTATGCAAATGGAAAATTGATTGAAAAAACTTTTCACGCAGGCGACAAATGTGAAAAACCTGATCTTGAAGATAAAACAATGCAGTACCTTTATGACGATGGAGAAATGCTTCAGTTTATGGACACAGTGACTTATGATCAGATTGGTCTGAGCTATGATCAAGTAGGTGATGCGGCAAAGTGGATAATTGATGGCATGACTCTTGAGATGCTTTTTCACAACTCAAAACCTATAGGCGTAGAAGCTCCCGCAGTAGTTGAACTCAAGATTATAGAGACTCCACCAAACTTTAAAGGTGATTCTCAAGGTGGTAAAAAACCAGCAACACTAGAGAGTGGAGCAGTAGTTCAAGTGCCTTTCCATGTACTAGAAGGTGCAGTTATAAGAGTGGACACTGCTAAAGGTGAATACTTAGAAAAAGTAAAATAAACATACTTTACATGTAAGGGCATTTGTGTTATTAAAAGAGTTTTATAAAAAAAGAGATGATACTGTCGGTGTTAATTTAACTTTGCAAGAAGTTGTAGATAAGATGCATAAGCAATCATTACGATATATGGTTATATGCAACTCTAAAGAGCTTCCTGTAGGTATATTAACAGAGCGAGATATACTTTTTTTATATAATGAAAATATAGATTTTAGTATAACAAATGCCTATGAAAAAGCAACAAAAGACTTAGTTAAAGCTCACTCTAATAGAGAACTAGAGTACGCTCTTAACTTTATGCTAGACCATAATATAAGACGTGTTATCATAGTTGATGGAAGAGATAAGTTTTTAGGAGTAGTCGAACAAGAGGAAATTATTTTTGAGTTTGAAGCTAAAAATAGTAGATGTGATTTTAAAATATTTGAGATGCTTCTCAATGAGTCTAAAGCTTTAGGAGTTGACAAAACAACAACTCTGAAAAAGACACTTGAAATTATGAAAGAGAAGAACTTTGGTTCTATTTTGATTACTCATAATGGCGAATCTATAGGGATAATTACAGAAACAGATATACTAGAACTTGCAAAAGACAATATAAATAAGCAAAAAAGTGTAGATCACTTTATGCACTCTCCTATTTTTAAAGTTTCTATAAAGACATCTATGCAAGAGTGCATAGCTCTGATGCGTACAAAAAAAATACGAAGAATCATAGCTGAAGAGTTAGATGATTATGGAAAAAAAATTGACTATATTATTACTTCAAAAGATATACTCAACAATCTTCAAGGGAACTATGCGAAGTTTTTAGAAACAAAATTAAAATCACAAAGGGCTACTTTAGAAAATTTAGAAGATTTAGTCATAGAAGCGTATGATTTTGGTGATTCTCAAGTTGTGAGCTGGGCAAATAGGTCCGCAAAGCAGAAGCTACATGTAAGCATAGATGACTCTTTAAAGAAGGTGATACCTCATCATATTGCAGATGAGCTTGTAGAAGCGTGTAGCCAATCTGAAAGCTATTATAAAGAGAGAGTAGAGATAAAGGGTAGGCTTTATCGTGTTAGTGCTAGTAGTGTAAATATGTTTGGTACAAGTGTCATAAAAATATTGTTAAGCGACTTTACAGATCTCTACTTAGCAAATAGAAAACTTCATGAACAAGTTGATATTATGAGTGATTCTATAAATGAGAATGAATCTATGCAAAATGAAATTTTAAATCAAAATTCTATTGGTGTAGGGTGCATTGCTATGGATGGTGAGATACTTTTTGCAAATGATTATGTACTTAATCTTTTAGGGTATACCCAAGATGAGTTTGTAGGTAAAAATGTACTAGATATTACTTATAAAGATGATAAAGATAAAACATTGGTTCAAAAAAAAATAACTGCTAATGAAGCAACAGAAGTTAACGTAGAAAAGAGGTATATGCATAAAGATGGATATCCTATTTGGATTCATCTTTCTATGTCTATATCAAGAAGTAAAGATGGAAAACCGCAGTATATAATTGGTTTTATAAAAGATATACGAGAGAGAAAAAATTATGAAAAACGACTTAAACTAGCTTCTGAAGTTTTTGATAATACCAATGAGGGTATAGTTATAACAGATAAAAAGTTAAAAATTCAAGCAGTAAATGGTGCTTTTTCTGATATATCTGGTTACTCCAAAAGTGAGGCAGTTGCAAATACTACACTTTTTTTACGCTCACCTCACTATGACAATAATTTTTATAAAAATATGTGGAAATCTATAAAAAAAGATGGTTACTGGAAAGGTGAGATGTGGAGTATAAGAAAAAATGGTGAACTATTTCCTCAATGGCTAAACATAAGTACAATCACCGATGAAAACAATACTATAACTAACTACATAGGTGTTTTTTCAGATATTTCGACTATAAAACAATCAGAAGCAGAGCTAGAGTTTTTGGCTCATCACGATCCACTTACAAAATTACCAAATAGATTACTACTGACTTCACGTCTCTCTCAAGCTATAAAAAGAGCAAAAAGAGAAGGTTCAAAAATAGCAGTTCTATTTTTAGACTTAGATAGATTTAAAGAGATAAACGATACTTTTGGACACTCTTATGGTGATGAAATTTTAACAATGGTTACTACTAGATTTAAGATAGCGATGAGAGAGAAAGATACAATTGCCCGAATTGGTGGTGATGAGTTTATAATTCTTATTGAAGAGATGGAGGATGTCTCAGATATAGATCAAGTTTTATCAAAAATTTTAAATGTTTTTAAAGATGAAATTATGGTTTTTCAACACTCTTTTAAACTAACAGCAAGTATTGGCGTTGCGCTATATCCTGATGATGGAAACAATATAGAAGATTTGATAAAAAATGCAGATGCAGCCATGTATCAAGCCAAAGATGCGGGAAGAAATACATATAGATTCTATACTGAAGAGATGACACAAAAACTTTTTACAAAAATGTTGATGAAAAATGAGATATCAAAAGCATTTAAAAATAGTGAATTTGTATTGCACTATCAACCTCAGGTATCTATTGAAAGTGGAAAAGTATTAGGAGCAGAAGCTCTTGTAAGGTGGAATCATTCTAGCATGGGCTTGATGTATCCAGATAAGTTTATTGAGATTGCTGAGAGTACAAAACAGATAGTAGAGTTAGGTAAATTAGTTTTAGAGATGGCCTGTAGAGATGCAAAAAAGTGGATAGATGAAAATTCATTTTGTGGTAAAATTGCAGTAAATGTTTCTGCTGTTCAGATAAAACAAGATGACTTTTACGAAGTTGTAACTTCTGTTTTAGAAAAGACAGGACTTAGTGGACATTTCTTGGAGTTGGAACTAACAGAAAGTTATATGATGCAAAATCCAGATGAAGCTATAGCACTTTTTAAAAAACTGAAAAATCATGGTATCACTTTGTCAATAGATGACTTTGGAACAGGATATTCATCTTTGAGTTATCTAAAAAAACTTCCAGTAGATAAACTAAAAATTGATCGGTCATTTATAATGGATATACCAAATGATAAAGGTGATATGGCAATAACAAGTACTATTATTGCCATATCAAAAAGTCTTGGACTTAGCGTAATAGCAGAAGGTATTGAGACAAAAGAACAGCATTATTTCTTAAAAGAGCAGGGTTGTTATGAGGGGCAAGGTTATCTATATAGTAAACCAGTGCCAGAAAATGAGTTTTTAGAGTTTTTGAATACTCAAGTAATTATTTAATAGGATAATTTGATGAAGTATATAGTTATAATAAGTGTTATATTTTTGTTTTTTGGTTGTTCAAGTAAACCTGTTGATGGTGCAGCTCTGTATAAAGAAGATTGTGCAAATTGTCATGGTAAGTTTGCTAGAAAATCTGCTTTTGGAAAATCACAAGTCATATCAGATTTTACAAAAGAAGAGATAATAAGTGCACTAATAGGTTACCAAGAAGGCACATATGGCAGAAGTATGAAAGGAATGATGAAATCACAGGTTAAATCTTTTGATGAAGAAGAAATCACTGCATTGGCTGAGTATATTTCTAACATAGGTAAGTATTAAACTTCTTGATAGTGAAGTTTTAGTCCATCTTCTCCCATCACAAATCCTTGGATGATTATCTTTCCTTCGTGAACTAGTTTATGATGCTTTTTACATAGTGGAATTAGGTTGTACTTATGGTTTTTATGAAAATGGTCTATATTCCCATGTTCATCTGAGTTTTTTTGTTCATTAATATGGTGTACATCATCAACATTCTCATCACATAGAGCACATTTACTAAGGTAAATATCTTTGTTATACTTACTTCTTTTTCTCTTTTTAAGCATTTCAAGTGAGCTATATTCTCCTGCTATCTCTTTTCGTATAGCATAAGCGTTGTCTATAAACTCTTTATCCATGTGAAGTGACTTAGCAAATTCTAAACCATAAAGTGAACTTCCACTTCCAAGTGCTAGCTTTCTATTATAAATAAGTCTATCCTCTTTTTCATCATAACTAACACCAAGGTGTAGATATACAAGTTTTTTTAATTTTTTAATTCTTTTTATTTCTCCTAGTTGATGTAGATGAGTTGCAAAGATATATAAAGATTTTATCTTATAGAGTTTTTCCATGGCGCTTGCAACTATAGCTAATGCTGATTGAGTCTCTGTTCCGTGGCTTATTTCATCACCTAAAACAAGTGAATTTTCGGTGGCTGTATTAAATATATTTTTTAGTTCCAACATCTCAACTGTAAAAGTTGAAAGTCCTTTATAGAGATTATCATGACTTACAATACGAGTAAAGATTTTATCAAAAGCAACAAATCTTAGGCTTGCACTAGGCACAAAGAAACCAGCCTGAGCCATAAGACACTTATACCAAGAGACTTCATTAAAGAAGATTTACCACTAGAGGTTATCCCATACAGAAGCATACCTCCGTATTTCATCTTCTATACCAGCTTTAAGCATAATATGGTCATGTTTTATATTTTTTTCAATGTGACCTAGTAAATATCATTTGGAACATAAATACCATTTTCTTCGCGTGATTCAATGAGAGGATGACGAAGCCCTATTGCTTCAACAAATCTACTTTTACTATCCATATCTAAAACAGTTGGGCGAGAGTAATTATAGAGATTTGCACATTTTGCATTTGAAAGAGCAACATCTAAAGTCCCTATAAAACTTATAAGATGCTCTAGAGTGTGTGAAAACATAGTCTCTATCTTCTCTAAACTTTCATCAAATCTTAGTTTTACTAAAGCTATCATCTTGACATTGGCAGTTGTTATCTCTTTAGATATATCTTCTGTTAGTTGAGAAGTTATCTTAACAGAATTTTTAAGTACTTTAAACCCAAATTATGCAATAGAAAATTAAAAATATTATCTATCATTGCACTC
>DQTM01000015.1 GCA_015662785.1 Sulfurospirillum arcachonense
AAACTAAGGAACCGAACTAAATATGCAAATAGAAAAGGAGCTGACCTCTTTTTATCTATTCATGCAAATGCCTCAAATAAAAAATCACTTCAGGGTGTAGAGACATTTTTTCTCTCACCTGCAAGAAGTAAAAGAAGTAAAAATGTGGCTGCCCTTGAAAATCAATCAGATATTCAAGAGATGAATTACTTTTCAAAGCAGACATTCTTAAATGTATTCAATAGAGAAAAAATTATCTCAGCCAATAAACTTGCTCTTGATGTTCAACAAGGTATGTTAAATCGCTTAAAAGCAAAGTATGGTGGCATAAGAGATGGTGGAGTAAGAGAAGCACCATTTTGGGTTCTTGTCGGTGCTCAAATGCCAGCTATTTTAATTGAGACTGGTTATATATCAAATAAAACTGAGAGAAAAAGAATTTTTAATTCACACTATCAAGATCTTATGTCAAAGGGAATTGCTGATGGAATTGATAGTTATTTTACGAAAAGTGAGTATTAAAAAGCTTTACATGTAAAGGATAGATGTGCAAGAAACTTATAGCTATATGCTTGGACAAAAAACCTATAATTTTAAAAACTTAGCAGATCTTATGGCAAAAGCAACACCTAAAAGATCAGGAGATGAATTGGCTAGAGTGAGTGCTGAGAGTTCTCAAGAAAGAGTTGTTGCTCAAATGAGACTCGCAGATGTTCCTTTAAAAATATTTTTAACGCAGTTGCTTATCCCTTATGAAGATGATGAAATTACACGACTTATTATTGATGAGCATGATGAGAAAGCATTTGAGCTAATTTCTCATTTAACGGTAGGCGATTTTCGTAATTGGCTACTTAGTGATGATACTACATCAGAAATTTTAAAAAAAATAAGAGCTGGATTAACTCCTGAAATGGTTGCTTCTGTAAGTAAAATAATGAGAAATCAAGATTTGATAATAGTAGCAAAAAAATGTGAAGTTATTAGCTCTTTTAGAAACACAATTGGACTTAAAAATAGACTCTCAACAAGACTACAGCCAAATCACCCAACAGATGATATAGCAGGAATTGCAGCTAGTACTATTGATGGTTTGCTCTATGGTAGTGGTGATGCTGTTATAGGCATTAATCCAGCAACAGATAATGTAAATCAAGCAATAGAACTATTAAAACTTTTAGATGAAGTAATAAATGGATATGAAATTCCTACGCAATCATGTGTGTTAACTCATGTGACAAATACAATTGAGGCTATAGAAAAAAATGCTCCAGTAGATTTAGTTTTTCAGTCTATTGGAGGAACTCAAAAAACAAATGAAAGTTTTGGGTTTAATCTACATACACTTAAAGAAGCCGAGGATGCTGCACTATCTTTAAATAGAGGAACAGCAGGAAACAATGTTATGTATTTTGAGACAGGACAAGGAAGTTCACTTTCAGCTAATGCAAATCATGGGTTGGATCAGCAAACGTGTGAAGTAAGAGCCTATGCTGTGGCGAGAAAATTCAATCCACTTTTAGTCAATACGGTAGTTGGCTTTATAGGACCTGAGTATCTGTATGATGGTAAAGAGATTACACGAGCTGGTTTGGAAGATCATTTTTGTGGGAAGCTTTTGGGATTACCAATGGGATGTGATATATGTTATACAAATCATGCTGAGGCAGATCAAAATGATATGGATAACCTACTTACACTTTTAGGTGTAGCAGGGTGCAATTTTATCATGGGTATCCCTGGTTCTGATGATATTATGTTAAATTATCAGACTACTTCTTTTCATGATGCTTTGTATGCAAGAAGAGTTTTGAATCTTCGTCCAGCCCCAGAGTTCGAAGAGTGGTTACTAAAAATGGGAATATTTAAAGATATGGATAGGTTTTTACTTAACGATAAGATTCCTCATGTGTTTCAAAACTCGATAGAGAAAGTAGTCAGTTATGAAAAGTAAAATTAGCGTTGAAAATGCATATTCAAAATTAATTACCTTAACAACTGCTCGTATAGGTTTAGGTCGCTCTGGAATTAGTATTCCAACTCATCATCTTTTAGATTTTCAATTAGCTCATGCTATGGCAAAAGATGCTGTTTATTTGGAACTTGATTTAGATAAATTAAATCTTCAAACTATGCTACTTCATTCAAAGGCAAAAGATAGAAGTATTTATCTGCAAAGACCGGATTTAGGCAGAAGGCTCGATGAATTATCTATAAAAAAAATCAAAGAATCAAAACTAGACAAATCTTATGACTTATCGATTGTCATAGTTGATGGATTATCTTCATTAGCTGTTCATGAAAACGTAAACAATTTTATAGAGATTTTAATGAAGGACTTAAGTGGTTGGTCATTAGCACCAATCTGTAGTGTAAAACAGGGAAGAGTTGCCGTAGGTGATGAAGTGGGTGAATTGTTAAATGCTAAAGTAGTTATAGTTCTTATTGGTGAGAGACCAGGCTTAAGTTCTCCAGATAGCCTTGGTATGTATTTGACTTGGGCACCACATGTTGGGCTAACTGACGAGAGCCGTAATTGTGTTTCAAATATAAGGCTTAAGGGTCTGTCTTTTAAAGAAGCAGTTAAAAAAACAGTATATCTTTTAAATGAATCAAAACGTCTGAATTATTCAGGAGTAAATCTTAAAGACAGAACAGTTTCAAATGGTATAAATCAGATAAAATCTAAACAGAAACTTTTGAAACTATAAAATTTTTCATTTTTTTAGTAACAGTTTCTATACTATCTTCACCACTAATTTTATGTAAAATATTTTGAGAATTATAAAATTCTTGTATCCCTTTTAAAGGTTCAGTGTAAACATTCATACGGTTTTTAAAAATTTCTATATTGTCATCAGCACCACGATTACGTCCAAGGACTCTGTTCATAGCAGTCTCTTCACTTACTACTACTTCAATAACAGATTTTAGAGCTATATTTTTTTCATTTTTTAAAACTCTGTCAAGTCCCATCATCTGCTTATCACTTCTTGGATAACCATCTATGAGAATAGTGTTACATGTAGACTGATTTATAGCTTTTACAATAGTATCTAGCGCAACTTGCACAGGAACTAATTCTCCTGCACTCATACGCTTACCTATAATCTCACCAAGTTCACTCCCTGAAGCCACTTCAGCACGAAGTAGCTCACCAGTAGAATAGTGAGCTATGTTTTGATTCTGTTCTGCGATAATCTCGGCATCTGTAGTTTTTCCACTTCCAGGTGCCCCAATAATCAAAAATAAGTTTTTCATTATGACTTCGGTTTCTCTCTTAGTCTAATGCCTAAATCTCTAAGTTGGTCATTGTCAACACTAGCAGGAGCTTGTGTTAGAAGACACTGTACTTTTTGTGTTTTAGGGAAAGCTATAACATCACGAATAGATTCTGAGCCAGTTAGAAGCATGATAAGACGGTCAAGTCCCATTGCAAGTCCACCATGAGGAGGTGCACCAAATTTAAGAGCATCAAGTAAAAACTCAAACTTCTCATTTGCTTCTTCTTCACTAATTCCAAGTAGTTCAAATACTTTCTTTTGCATTTCAGATTTGTGAATTCTCATACTACCACCACCAAGCTCAGTTCCATTTAGAACGATATCGTAAGCTATGCTTTCCATCTCATCGATAGGAGCATTGATATCTTTTGGTTGAGTAAATGGATGATGAAGAGCTTTAACTTTACCATCTACGATTTCAAACATATCAAAATCAACAACCCATACAAATTCAAAGACATCTTTAGGAATGATATCCATAAGTTCTGCAAGATAGATTCTAAATCTTCCCATATAATCAAGTACTAAATTTTTCTCACCAGCACCAAAGAATATAGCATCACCGACTTTTAAATCACTTACTTTTATAATCTCTTCTAAATCTGCTTCACTAAAGAACTTTGTAAGAGGACCTTTTAGTCCATCTTCTTTCATTTGGAAGTATCCAAGTCCACTTGCTCCAAACTTTCTCACATACTCTTCAAAACCTTTCATTTGACGTTTTGAAAAGATGTTGTCTCCGTTTGGAACTTTAAGAGCTTTAATACGGTTTTTCTTTTTGTCTTTTGCTATGCCACTAAAAATTTCATTTTCACAGTTTGCAAATATATCTATAACATCAACCATACTAAGGTCATATCTTAAGTCTGGTTTGTCTGAACCATACTTTTCCATAGCATCTTTATAACGGATTCTATTAAATGGAGTTTGTACGTCATGTCCAGCTGATTTAAAAATGTCAACAAGTAAATCTTCAGTTACTTTGATAATGTCTTCTTGGTCACAAAAACTCATCTCTATGTCTATTTGAGTAAATTCTGGTTGTCTGTCAGCTCTAAGGTCTTCATCTCTGAAACACTTTGCAATCTGAAAGTATCTGTCAAAGCCTGAACACATAAGAAGTTGTTTAAAAAGTTGTGGAGATTGTGGAAGAGCAAAAAACTCTCCGTTGTGAACACGACTCGGAACAAGATAGTCTCTAGCTCCCTCAGGAGTAGATTTTGTTAAAATCGGAGTTTCAACTTCCAAAAATCCTTGAGCATCAAGTAGGTTTCTTGCAGCAATTGTTGCTTTACTTCTCAGTTTGAAAATCTCGTAAGATTTTGGATTTCGAAGGTCTAAAAATCGATACTTGAGTCTTGCCTCTTCACCAACTTTGTTATCACCAATTACAAATGGAACTGGCTCACTAGCGTTTTCAACTATAAGCTCTTCAACGACAATTTCAATCTTTCCAGTCTTTAGCTTAGGGTTTTCAAGTCCTTCACCTCTGGCTCTTACTGTTCCAATAGCTCTCAAAACAAACTCATCTCTAACACCGTTTGCAGTAACGTGCGCTTGTTTACTATCAGCTGGGTCACATACAAGCTGAATCAATCCACTTTTATCACGAAGGTCTATAAATATAATTCCACCATGGTCTCTGTCGTTGTTACTCCAACCACAAAGCTCTACTTTATCACCAATATTTTCTATGCTTAAATCTGTACAATAATGAGTTCTCAAGATAATTTCCTCTGTTTTTTATAAGGGTATTAATATATCTAAATTTAGTATAAACCCTACTTAATCAAATTTTTGATAGTGAATTCCTACTGTAATTCTTTGCATTTGTACTACTTTTGTGGTACAATATTGCAAAAAGGAGATTATGATGAGAACTAGTACAAGTGTTCGTATTGACCAAGATGCAAAGTTAATTGCATCGGAAGTACTTAAGCAGTATGGGATGAGTCTTAGTGAAGGCATCAACATATTTTGCAAGCAAGTTGCTATGACACACTCTATTCCTTTTGAGTTAAAAGTTCCCACCAAACGAATGGAAAAGGCGCTTAAGGAGCTTGAAAAAAGAGAAGGTAAAACATTTTCTTCTATGGAAGACCTTAAAAAAGACCTTCTTTCTTGAAATACTCGGTATTTAGAGCTACATCTTTTAAAAAAGCTTTCAAAAAACTTACTTCCCAAAATCAAAATGCTATATTGGTCGTTATAGAAAAGTTAGTAAATGGGCAAACCTTGGAAGCAAAATATAAAGACCATTTACTTGTAGGTAATTTTAAAGGCTGTAGAGAGTGTCATGTAAAACCTGATTTACTTCTAATTTATAGAATAAAAGATGAGATAATGGAACTTGCATTGATTGAAACAGGGAATCATTATGCTTTATTTGGTTAATAATTAAGCAATTTCTGTGGCAGGATATTTATTTTAAATTGTGTAAAAGGGGATAGGATATTTTAAAGTAAATCCCTATAGGGCTACATCTTTATTTTAAAAAACCTGCGGGACAAGCCAAAGCGAATGATAAGCAAAATATTTTACACTCAAAAACACTTCTACATGTAAACATATTTACTAAATATAACTCTGGCTAACTCTTAGTAAAACAGCCAGTCCCGCAAGTTTTTATTGCATAAATATTAAGGGGTTTTAAAGGGAAAGAAATTAAATGGGATAGGCTATTTTTTTAAGTAAATCCCTATATTTAGGGCTACAGTTAATAAAATGTCTTACCTTAATGTTATGTTTTAATCCTTATAAATATATTCTGCGGCAATATCTTCAAACAGTTCTACTAGATAATCTCCGCACATATTGTCATGTTGATTCAAAT
>DQTM01000199.1 GCA_015662785.1 Sulfurospirillum arcachonense
AAAATCAGGAGAAAATAAAAAACGAGATGAATATATAAATCTTTATATAGATTTTCTAATAGTCCAAAACTGGATTATCTGCAATGTTAGATAAAAAAGTAAGCCACGAAGATAATAAGATTTTTGAGCAATAATGAGTTTAGATCAAAAGATTTTGAAAAAGAGTTGAAAAAAATAATATATCATATGGACTATCCTGAAGCTGGTCCTGGAGTTTTTTCTCAATATATGGTTTCTAAGTTAGCAAAAACTAAAGTAAAAGTTGTGCTTAGTGGGCAGGGTGGAGATGAGATATTTGGTGGCTATATAAGATATGTGGTAGCCTATCTTGAGCAGACACTTAAAGGTGCTATTTTTGAGATGCAGGAAGAAGGAAAACATGTTGTAACATTGCAGTCAATCATTCCAAATCTTCCCCAACTAAAGCAGTATATCCCAATGCTAAAAGAGCAATTCAAAGAAGGTCTTTTTGATCCAATGGATGAAAGATATTATCGTATAATAAATCGTTCTCATAAACTAAATGAGATTTATAATAAAGATTTTCTTAAATGTAGAAATGAACAGCAGTTACTTGAAAAGTTTAAACAAGTTTTTAATCATCCTGAAACAAAATCATACTTCAATAAAATGACATATTTTGATCTAAAAACATTTTTACCTGCACTACTACATGTTGAGGATCGTATGAGTATGGCGGTTTCACTTGAATCACGTGTTCCATTATTGGATCGTAGAATTGTTGAGCTTGCTGCTACAATACCTCCATCTATGAAATTTGCAGGTGGAAAAACTAAAGCAATGCTTATAAAAGCAGTAAAAAATATTTTACCAAAAGAGATAGTTGAAAGAAAAGATAAAATGGGATTTCCAACACCTATAAATGAGTGGATGGCTAATGATTTAAAAGAATTTGTATTAGATATTTTAACTTCACAAAGAGCTAAAGATAGAGGTTTATTAAACACAAGTGCTATAGAGAAACAGATAAACGAAAGTGGTAAATTTAGTAGAGATTTATGGGGCGCATTAAATCTTGAAATGTGGTTTAGAATATATATAGACGAGTGTGAGAGCGTATGAAACTTTACATTTATACCGATTTAAAGGATATATCTTGGTTAAAATATATTGTAGAAGAATTTAGATTTATTCAGAAAGCAAATTTTGAAATAGACATTATAAATGAAAAAATAGACACAGAAAATATAATTTTTTATGTAGCAGAAAAGCAAGAAAAGACTTCGATTTTTAATTCAAATGAAATTCAACCAAATGGAAGAATTGAGTATTTAAAAGACAATTTATACATCTTAAAAGGTAGTAAAAAACCGGGCTTTACCATAGAATATGATCTTTTTTGGAATGCATTTGTTTTTTTAAGCAGATATGAAGAGTATTTAAGTCAGATTAATAGTAAAAAGATCTATAGTTACAGTTTCAAACATCCAAGAATCGATAAAAAAAGTTTTGAAATTCCCATTGTAAATATACTTTTCAATGAGCTTGAAAAGCTAATAAAAAGATATTTTCCAACTTTACAGTTTGGAGATAAAGAAAATATTAAAATAGATTTTTCTCATGATGTTGATTATATAAATAAAACTATTCAACTACGACTTAAACAAACTGCTTTTAATATTTTTAATACTTTAAAATCTATTCATAAACCAAAACTATTTTTAGAAAATTTAGGTAGAACTTGTAGGTTTGCATTATCTAATCCATCATATTGGTGTTTTAATTTTTGGCAAAGTTTAGAAAAAAAGTACAATGTTCGTTCAACTTTTTATGTATATGTAAAATCTGGTAAAAAAAACATCAGATCTTGGCTTATAGATCCATCTTATGATATTAAGACAAACAAAAAGATACAAAAAGTTTTAAAAGAGCTAAACAATACTGGATTTAAAATTGGTTTACACGGTAGTTTTAACAGTGCAGTATCTTTTGAACAATTAAAAGACGAGAAAGAGATTTTAGAAGATGTTTTAGGTATAAAAGTAGAAAAAATAAGACAGCACTGGCTTAACTATGATGAAGAGATAACTCCATATATTCATGAGAAACTTTTTAAGTATGATTCTACAATTGGGTGGAATGATAGAATTGGGTTTAGAGCGGGAGTTGCAAGTGCTTATAGACCTTATGATCAAGTTAATAAAAAGCCATTTGATTATATAATAATCCCACAAGTAGTGATGGATTCTAATCTATATGACTATGCTAACAACAAAAACACTAAAATTTTTGATGATGTTATAAAACTACTTAAAAATGCCAACGATTTAGCAAAAGTTCCTTTTATTTCAGTATCTTGGCATCAAAGGGGTTGTAGTAATGATTATAGATGGCATATAGATTACGAGAAAATATTACACTATTATAATATAATGAAAAGTAAGGAAATCATTCAATGAATATATACAAAAAAATCCTAAAACAAAACATTCCAAAGCTATTAAATCTTTATAATTTAGATAAGTTTTCATCAACTTATGGAGTTGGAGATAGAGAGTATTGGGGATGGAAAACAAAAGATTTTGCAAATGCTACTATGCAAGGAGGAGTGCATAGTTTAGCGATTGCAATTAAGTTAGATTTATTTGAAAAGAAAGAAAAAGTTAAAATTTTAGAACTAATTGAAGTTATTATAAGTGCTACAAAAAACATTATATATCCAAATGGGTCAGTAGAGGAGGCTTATCCACAAGAAAACTCTTTTTGTGTAACTGCTTTAGTTGCATTTGATCTGTTGTCTGCTTTGTATTATTTGCAAGATGAGATTGAAATAGAGAAATATTTTGGGGTTATAAAGCCTCTTATTAATTTTATTACCAAAAATGATGAAGAGCATGCTATTATTTCCAATCATTTGGCAACTGGTGTTGCAGCGATTACATTATGGAATCATTTAACAGGAGATTCAAATCTAAGATATAAAGAGCTTTTAGAGATTATTTACAAGCACCAATCAAGTGAGGGGTGGTACAGGGAGTATGAAGGAGCTGATCCAGGTTATCAAACATTATGTACTTACTATCTTTTTTGTAATTTTTTGCTCACAAAAGATGAAGTGCTTTTGGATAGCTTGAAAAGATCTGCAAAATTTTTAAAACATTTTATTCATCCAGATGGTACAATAGGTGGACTTTATGGTTCGAGAAATACAGAAGTTTTTTATCCTGCAGGAATTGTAGGATTGTCAAATGAAATAGAAGATTTTGCTTTAATTGCAAAGTGGCTTGAGCCAAAAGATCAGCAAATCTTACCGCAAATGATTGATATAGGGAATTTCATACCTCTTTTAAACTCTTATGCAGTTGCTGCAATGTACTATGAAAAAAATAAAAGCTACATAGACAGTTGTGATTTACATCTATTTTGGACAGAATCTAAAAGTATAGATTTTAGCAAATCTGGTATATTTCTTTACTCAAATAAAAACTATTTTTCAATCATAAACTACAAAAAGGGTGGCACAATAAAAGCATTTGACTTATCTTCAAAAGAGGTTTTTGAAGATGGCGGAGTATTTGGAAAGTTAGACAATAATAAAAAATTTACTACTCAAATGTTTGATGAGAATATAGACTTTAAAAACCATACCATTATTTCAAATTTTTATCTTGTAAATGAAGATTATCCAACTTCATTTAAATTTATAATTTTAAGACTTTTGAGTTTAACTATATTTAAGTCACTATATTTGAGTAATCTATTTAAAAAAATAGTAGTTAAAAAGCTTATGACTGGAAAAGTTCAAATTGATGGACAAATAGTTAGAAAGTTTATATTTGGAGATACAAAAATAATAGTTGAAGAAAAAATTATAAAACCCAATGCTACTAAATGGATAGGACATATTGGAAAAAGTAGAGCTATTCATATGGCAAGTAGCGGTTACTTTAATAAGCAGTTCTTTTATCAAAATCATAATTTAGTAGAGTTCAAGGAGGTTCATTGAAATTAGTTCCAAGATTAAAACCATACTACTCTTTGAGTGATTGGATAGCAGTATTGAACATTTTTAAAAAAGAGCCTATAGAAATATTTGAGAGAGAGTTTGCTAAAAAGTTTGAAAATCGTTATGGAGTAATGTTTGCTCATGGTAGAACAGGAATATATGCATTATTAAAAATTTGGGAGTTAGAAAATGCAGAAGTTATATGTCCTGCTTACACTTGTGTTGTAGTTCCTAATGCCATAGTTTTAAGTGGTAATATTCCATTATTTGTGGATTGTGGCAAAAATAGTTGGAATATGGATTTAAATTTATTAGAAAAGTCTATTACAAAAAATACAAGATGTATAATTGCAACTCATATTTTTGGTTATCCTATGGATGTTGAAAAGCTTCAAGAGATTGTAAAAAATGCAGAAGTTAAGTATGGGCATAAAATCTATGTTATTCAAGATGTTGCACATAGTTTTGGTGCAAAATGGAATGGTAAATTAGTAACGACCTATGGTGATGCTTCGGTTTTTGGTATGAATATAAGCAAAATAATGAACTCTATTTTTGGAGGAATGGTTATAACTGACAATAATGAAACTTATGAAAAATTAAAAGAGTGGAGAGAAAAAAATAGTAAAAAGAAAGGTTTTTCAAAAGAGTTAAAAAGGTTTGCTTATTTTGTAGCTGTAAATATAGCATTCAATAGTTATGTGTATGGCTTTGTAAATTGGCTTGAAAGAAAAGGTTTTTTAGATAGGTTTGTAAAATATTATGAAGAAGATAAGATCTTTTTTCCAAAAGATTGGGATGAATATCCTGCTAAAATTGAAGCACGAGTAGGGTTAAATCAACTCAAAAAATATGATTACATCATAAAGACTAAAATAGAAAATGCAAAAAAATGGATGGAGATCTTAAAAAATAATAATATAAGATTTTTAGGCGATATTGATGGATCGACATATAGTCATTGCACAGGTTTAGTAGAAAATAGAGATGAATGGATTGAAAAGTATATAAAAAAAGGCATTCAGCTTGGAATTTTGATAGAATACTCGATTCCTTATATGAAAGCGTATCAAAAGTATAAAAAAGGAGAATATCCAGTGAGTT
>DQTM01000165.1 GCA_015662785.1 Sulfurospirillum arcachonense
AACATTCAACTGGTGTTATTCCTTCAAATGGACTATATTTAGCTAAAATTTATTATTAAAAAATAAATAAGAACAAGGATAAATTTAAATGGAAATAAAAGAATGGATAATGATTATATCTGCAATTATTGTAGTAACAGGCTGGTTTATCAATAGCTATTTAAATAGAAGACATGAAATTTCAAAAAAAAGATTAACTTATAGGCTGGAAACTTTACATTCATTTATACCTGTTTTTTATCATTTTCATCATCAAAAAAACCTTTTATTGATGATGAAGAGCTAAATAAAAAAATAACTGATGCTCATGTGAATTTTCAATTATATGGCTACGAAGATGAAATACTTTTGTTTGATAAATTTGTTGAAGCAATTAAAAAAAACAATGGTAACGAAATGACAAAAACAATAAATAATTTAATAAAATTAACCAAAGGTAGAATTAGAAAAGAATTAAAATTAACAAATTTCGATATATAACTTTTTCTTATATTCCCTCTCCATCATTTGAAATGCCAGAAATTTCTAAAGTATTTTCGTAAAAGATGTTCAACTGTTTGAAGCTAAAAACTATATTGTGTATAGTTTTTAGCTGAGTTTTGAATATCAGAAAATAATTTATAAATTTCTGAAAAAGAATTTCATCCGATGGGAGCTTTTTGTTTCTTTTTTGCGGTAAAAAAAGAAAAGGAGAACTTAACAATATTGAAAAATACTCAACAAGCATTATCCCTCCAAGTGGACTTCATATGGCTAAAATTTATTATTAAAAATAGGCTTTTTATCTTCTATTACAAAAATAGGTTCCATAAAAGGTGCAAGTTTTAGTAAAAAATTCAACATAGAGTAAAGTGGTGAACCATAAAAAAATCTCAACTCAGGATTTTTAACCCAAAGTTGATCTAAATACAGATACTTTTTATACGGATTATCACCTATATTGTCTTTGTTCAAATCAAAACCTTCATAATCATCCCAGTAGTTTCCTGTTATATCATTTTCATTGGTTCTACCTTTATGACTATCTGTCATAATATTATCCATATTACCTAAAAGTGTATTCCTTCTAATAACATTTTGTAGGCTCTTGCCTCTAAAATCTAAACCTCTTGTACTATACATAATTTTATTATCCAAAATCCAATTTTTAGTATCAATTTCCATAGGAGAGTTGTCAATATAAAGTGCTTGATTACATTGTACTAAAATATTTTGTTCTACTTTTGTATTTGAAGTCCCCATGAGTAAAATGCCCATACTAGTAGGAGCTCCATGATACCCTTTTATAGTATTCTTACTTATCTCAATATCTAAACTAGCTTGAACAAAAATACCAACAGCACTATCTTTAACTATGTTATTTTTTATTTTATTGTTTTTTGAATGATAATTATAGATGGCATATCTGCCTTTTTCAATCTGATTATCTTCTATAGTATTGTTATGCGAACGCATTAAAACTACATCGCGAGATTTTTTAATTATATTGTTTTTTATCAGATTGTTGTGGCTAAACCACAACCTAATTGCATCTCCTCTTAAACCAACACTTTCACCATTGGAAGATATTTTGTTTTTAGTGATACTAGAACTACTAACACTATCCATAAAAATACCAAAAAGAGACTCATCAATAACACAGTTCTCAATGTTAATATGTTGTGCATCTTTTACAAAAATAGCAGAATCAAAATTCTCTAATCTATTTCCACTTTTGATAATCTTTAAATTTTTAAGAGTTACATGAGAGCTATTTATGGTTATAACGCTACCTTTATTCTCTCCTTTTATCAAAGTTTTTTCACCTTGACCTACAAGAGTAATAGGCTTATTTATAACTATATTACCACTATATATTCCATGAGAAAGCTTTATAATAGCTCCTATAGGTGCATTATCAATCGTTTTTTGAAGTACATTTGCATTTACATGTAAAGAAAATAAAAATAGTATTACAAAAAATATTTTGTACATAAAATTCTACAATAGGTTATCTAAAAGTATAAATCCCCAAACAACTACGCTCAAACTAATACTCAAAAACACAATCGTACTCCCAACATCCTTAGCACGCCCTGCCATATCATGATGTTCGAGCGTCACAAGGTCTACAACACGTTCAATTGCACTGTTTATAGTCTCTGCTATCAAAACTCCCATCATAGTCATAACAAGCAATAGCTTCTCTACTAAAGATATCTCTACAAAAAGTATAAAAGGTATTAAGGCTATACATATAATAAGTTCAATCTTAAAAGAGCTTTCATGCTGGATGATATCTTTTAGCCCTTTTAGTGCATAAGTTGTATTTTTTATAAAGTTATATTTTGGTTGGTTTCTCATTTGAAAATGTCCTTATTAGTGTCATAAACTTCTGTTTGAACTTCCATAAGTCCTAATATAGAATGAAATAAGTTATCTTGAGAAAGACTATTACCTTTTTTAGCTCTAAGAGCTTCAAAATCTACTCTTTCTCTCATCTCTCCCTTACCAAACCAAACAAGAGATGCTATATGTTTTTGTGCCTCAGGAGCAATGAAGTAAGGCATACCATGAAGATATACTCCACCCTCTCCCAAAGACTCACCATGGTCACTCATATAAAAGAGTGCTGTTTCAAACTCATTTTGATTATTTTTTAGTATATCAATCGTTTTTGTTAAAAAATAATCTGTATATAAAACTGTATTGTCGTAGGCATTGCTGATTTCCTCTTGTGTACAGTTTTCTAACTGATTTGTTTCACAGGTTGGAGTAAACTTTTCAAACTCTTTTGGATAGCGTTTAAAGTATGCAGGTCCATGATTTCCCATCTGATGAAGCACTATAAATATATCTTTATTACTATCTTTTTCTATACGTTCTTGAAGATTATCAAGCATACTTGTATCTCTACACTCACCATCACATTTTTTTCTTTTAAAATCTTCATAATCAACTCTTAAAGCAACTCCTTTAGAGTCTGAGTTATTATCCCTCCAAGAGACATCAATGTTTTGTGTTTTTACTAAAATATCTAAAACATTTTCCGTAGAGATTCCTTTTTTATAGCTATACTCATCTCTATCATATACTGAAAACATACAAGGAACACTATGCGCTGTACTAGTTCCACAAGAGTATAAATTTGTAAAGCTTATAATATCTTCTTGTGCTAGCAAAGGATTTGTCTCTTTTTCATAACCATTTAGCGACATTCTATCACTTCTAACTGCTTCACCCACAACCATAATTACTAATTTTCTTTTTTCTCCAGAAGAGACTTGCTTTGCATCATCTCCTATAGTTTTAAAAACCATCTGTGTATCAAATGTTTTTGATATATAGTTTCCTATGGAGTAGATAAAGTAAGTCGGATTTGTATAGTAACGCAAAGGTTTATGCTCTCTAAAAAATGAAGTATAAAATTTACTCAAAGAAAAAATCACTACTACAATAATAGCGAGAATAGCAATAAAAAACTTCACTTTAGAAAGCATTTCTCTTTTAAAACTTTTATGTTCAATATTGAGTTTATATACTATAAATGAAGGTATAAGTCCCAAGAAGAAAAGGTATAAAAACATATTTGTTGTTATCAAATCAAACGCTTCTGCTGTGTCTGTTTGGATTGAATTTCTTATCATGTCATCATCAATAACTAAATTATAAGTTATCATAAAATAGTTCAAAAATGCAGAGGTTAAAAGAACAGTAATTATAACTGGTTTTAATGTATACTTAGAATTTACCAAAGAGAGAAGAAGAGTTATAACACTAGCTAAAACTACTCCTAAAGAGAACAAAAAGATTCCATTTTGAGAGTTAAGAGGATAAACCTCTAAGACATTTTTATAAAATGTTATATTATTAAAAACTACCAAAAAGATAGATGTAACCAATATAACGACGGAAGTTGAAACAGTTTTTTTCATAATTTTCCTAATAAATTATTGCACTATAATAACCAACAACACTATCCATGTCACCAGTTATATCGCCACTTGTTCTATAATCTACACTCTTTACATGTAGACCCAATTTTTTGTTAACTTGAAGAAGGGAAATTACCCCTTGCATACCACATGCTTCACCACGTTGAAGTAACTCTACATCTAAGGTTTCAATACCTTTAATGCAACTACTATCTAACTCATTTGCTTTTTTTTGATTGTAAAAATGACTCAAATCTGTACTTATCAAAAGAAGGGTATCTTCAGCTTTCAACACTTCTTCAATAATTCCCTCTAAATTTGCATTTTGCCCATAAATAAGCTCAACAAAGGTTGTTTGGGGAAAATAGTGCTTCACAAAAGGGAACTGCACTTCTGTACTATGCTCTTCTATTTCCAAATTTCCAAATTCAAATTTCGATTTTAAAAACTTCATATACTCTTTATCTGAGATTATATTTCCAAAAGGCGTTTCATAAGAGTCATATTCTTTCATGCTAACACCACTAAAAGCCACTCTATGACTAGGACCAATTACAACAACTCTTTTAGGAGCATATTGCACATTACGGTAAGCTAGATTTGCACTAAATCCGCTGTAAACATACCCAGCATGTGGAACTATAAGAGCTTTTACATCTTTATTATATAAACTATTTGTAAACTGTTTTGAAACAATATCGTTAAAATATTCAAACGAAGAGAGTATCTCATCAGGTTTATCAGGGTAAAAAGCCCCTGCTACGCTCATTTTACGATTCAACTACTTCACCATTTTTAAACACATATTTTACTTTACCATAAAGAGTATCACCACTGTATAGAGATGTTTTATCTTCAATTTTTCTAGATACTTTTTCATTAAATATAACCATGTCTGCTTTGTAACCAACTTCTATTTTACCAATGTCCTCTTGTTCTATTATGAGTGCCGGGTTTAAAGAACACAGTTCCATCATCCTTTGCATATCTATAATTTCACTTTTTACAAGGTGTGTATAACACAAAGATAGATACTCCTCTATAGAGCCTATTCCAAACTCTGCATCTTCAAAAGCTACATCTTTATAGCTAATTGACTTTGGAGAGTGCATACTTGTAAGAGTATCAACATTACCAAGAGCAAGTTCACTCATCATTGCCATTCTTTCTTTCTCATCTCTCAGAGGTGGTAAAATTTTGGCGTAAGTATTGAACCCATCACATGCATCTTCGGTTTTACAAAGATGATGAATTGAGAGTTCACTAAATATGTTTTTATTTCTTTTTTTAATATCTCTTATAATGTTGATAGAGCGTTTTGTAGAGAGTGATTGAAAGATAATTTTTGTATTATTTATGAGAGAAAGTTCTGCTATTTTTGCTACTTCAGAGTTTTCTGAAACTTTTGAGATACCAGGCAAGCCCAACTTAAAAGAGAGTTCACCCTCGTTCATAACACCATTGTCATCTAAGTTTTCATCATAACATCTACAAAATATAGGAGCTTGTTTCATCCTAGCATACTGAAACCCACGCTTTAAAATGTTTGCATTACATGATGATATTGTCCAAATTGCTGTTGCCCCATTGTTCAAAAAGGTTGCTATATTGTTGAGTCTATCTTTTTCATTTGCTAACGGGGCTGCTACATGTAAGTCACACTCCTCATTTTGAGCTTTTATTTTAAAGTGTTCTAACAGAGTTGAGTTATCTAGCCTAGGAGTAAAATCAGGCATAATTAGGCTTGTAGTAACTCCACCTTTTAATGCTGTTTTTGTTAGTTTTTTAAGTGAATTTCTATTTAATGTAGAGTTTGCCAGTCTTACGTTCAAATCAACTAATCCTGGTAGTAAAAAGCTCTCTTTAGCATCTATTATTCTTAAATTTTCACTTATATTAATGCTTGTGCTTATCTCTTCAATTTTACCATTTTTTATCAAAACATCTTTTATTTCTGAATTACTTAATTTTGCGTTTTTAATTAGTACCATTTTTTAACCTTATTATCCTCTTATACGAATCTTCAATCTCTTCAATTTTGATTTGTCCATTTTGGACAGCTTCGATTATGATTTCTCTTACAACTTTGAGC
>DQTM01000020.1 GCA_015662785.1 Sulfurospirillum arcachonense
GCAACTTCATCAGTCATAATTGTTTTAATAATATTGTCTAAGTCTCTCGCTCTTTCACTTTTTGCCATCTTCTCAACTGCAAGTTTTACATCTTCTTTGTAGAACTCTTCAACATAAGCATATATAGAATCATTTTTCAAATCATCTTTGTACTCTAAAATTGCATCATCTTTCTTTAAAGGTAAAAATGTAGTTTCATATGCACTCGTTGCAGCTGTAATAGCATTTTGTGCTTCATCTATTGCTTTTAGTATTTCATCTTCGTCAAACTCATTTGCACTATGAGATGCTGCTAAACTCTCACCTAAAGCAGGATCAAGCATAGGGTCAATTGCAGCAATAGGCATAGAAATTGTTTCACATGTAGCAATTGAACGCATTTCTATCATTAGAAGTTCTTCTTTTGTTCCTGCCACAAATAGATCAAGTGAACTTGTTTTTAATTCACTATTAGTAGGATTAACAACATACGCACCATCAATAAAACCAATTCTTACACCAGCAACATTTTTGTTAATTGGTATATCTGAAAGGTACATTGCTGCACTTGCTGCATTTAGAGCTGCAACTTGAAGATCTACTTCAGGATCACAACTAAGTACAAAAAGTGTAAGCTGAGTGGGATAAGCATAACCATCTGGGAAAAGTGGTCTTAAACTTCTGTCAATTACTCTCGAAGTAAGAGTTTCAAAATCACCTGGTTTTGTCTCTCTTTTGATGTATCCACCAGGAATTCTTCCTGCGGCATACGTTTTTTCAACGTACTGAACTGTAAGTGGCACAAAGTTTCCATCTACTGGGTTTTCATCTCTTGAAACAGCTGCAAGTATCACAGTATCTTTTATCTTTAACATTACTGAACCAGCTGCTTGACGAGCAACTTTTCCTATGTCATAAATCTCTTCTTGATTATTTACATCTATCTTATATTCCATAAATTCTCCTAATACCAACCACCATTTATATTTTTAGATAAAAAGAGAAAATGATTAACCTAATTCCATAAAGGTATCGTCTTCTCTTTTTATCCAAAGGGTGGCTTATCTTTACTCTCATAATAAGAGTAAAGATAAACCATCTAACTAATATCTGTTTTTTGAAATGGTAAGTAATTTTTACTATTACTAATTATATCTAACACCGCATCAGTATCTAACTCTTTTAACATTTGATAATAAAACTCTACTTCAACAAAGTTTGAAACTTTATTAACAAAAAATATTTCATCGGTTACAGGTTCTAACGAACGAGCTACATCTACTGAAAGCACAGGAGTAGCATATGCCACTGATTTAGCACCACCATTTATGACTGTTTTTACTGCTGCCATAACTGTCATGCCAGTCTCACACCCTTCATCTACAAGCAAAACATTTTTACCTTCAAGAGTCCCAATTAAATCACCTTTTCTATATTTATATACCTTTGGCAATATCTTCTCTTCATACTGTCTATGTGCCTCTCCATATATAAAATCTAAGTTTATTTCAAAAGATTCTACCAACTCATTATGTAAAACAATCTCTTCAGTTTCACTAACCATACCAATGATACAATTTTTGTTATTTGGAGCACATATAGGTTCACAAAATAGTAAATCATAATTCAAATTTAATTTTTCTGCTATTATATTAGCTATAGGTATAGCTTGAGTTGATATACAAACAATCAACCAATTATCCTCTTCCATCTTCTCTTTTGGTAAAACATCAAGAAGTTTTGTAGTAGCATCTGCTCTATTGTCGAATATTAATTCATTTAACTCACTGACCACTTTTATTCTCTTTTGTAAAATCATAACTGATTCCCCCTATTGGGTACAGGTTAAATGTCAAGTAGACACCTCTTTTGTTTGTTGAACCTTTTGTAGAACTATTGGGTTCTATCTCTTCTCTATAAGCTAAACGATAATCCCAACATTTTTTCTTCATAGTCCACCCAATTTGCCATGATTTAAAAAAATCTTCTTCAACATCATAGTTCACACTTGCAAATAGATTATAGTTTTTTATATAATGTGTGTCAACTTTAAAAGTAAGATAATTATCTACATCATCATCACTGTCTTTTTGGTAAGTATGTATAAAACTTGTCTTATAGTCATCTATGTCCCAATTTAATGAAGTTTGGAACTTTGAAAATCTAGAAAATTCATGTGAGTAATTTAAAAGATTTTTAAGAGTCAAATCATTACTAAAATAAAACTGTATATCATTACTCAAATCTTGATATCTATATTCATCATTTGCCAAATCACCCATAATAATTGTCTGTCGGAGTGAATGAGTTAACATTTTTCGACCGTCTTTATCATAAAAGTATTCTACAAGAGAAAGTGAAATATTCTCTTTTGTATTAACAACTAAAGATTCAAGTTCATCCAAGCTTGTATCATCTAACATCCTTTCAAAACCATCACTTTTTTTACTATTTCCTGGAATAGTATAATTTGCACCAAAGTATATTGTATGAAAAAAATCTTCATATGGTTTTGCTAATTCAGAGTATAGAGAAAATCTATGGAAATTTTGAATTATATTTCC
>DQTM01000192.1 GCA_015662785.1 Sulfurospirillum arcachonense
AAACGATTTTACCAGCTTGCTTGAGCAAATGAGTATCTTTAAGTTAAGTTTTTGTAGGATTGTATAGTTTTGGATAGGGGGATTTTATGAGTTACGTAACATTAACATTTGGAATTGATGAAGATAGATTTGTTATAGATAGTAGAACAACAAAAAATATAAGAGAAAAGAAGTTAGGCGACTTTTATTGGGCATATGCAGATATTTTACGAGATATTGGAATAAATCCATCTACTTATGATCAAAGAATTATGGCATTTATGGCATTAAAATTACTTATAGATAATAATAAATTACTTTTTAATCTTGAGTATAAAAAAAATTTTGGAATGTCAAAAGAGTTGTATAGTAAATATGAGAGTAAAAATAGTAAAGAGACATTTTTAAATATTATTAGAGATATAAAAAATCTTGGAAACGAACATAATTTAAAGTACTTTAAACAAGATACCAAATACAATCCTGATGAAGATGAAAATATTTTAACTTATCTAAACCACTATAAAACATTTGAGCTTCAAAAATACATTCAAGAGTTGCCAAACAGTTATCTTGAAAATGTGTTAGATATCTATACTTATCAAGCAAACTTTACCGACTATCCAAAAGAGGAGTATAAAGAATTATACGAAAAGACTGTATCGAGAATGAAAAAGCTTAGTGGTGATCTAACCGGTCAGCACTTTACTCAAAAGTCGATCATCCATTTGATGTGTGAGATGGTAGTTGATAAACTAAAAGATAATAAAAAATTAGCTATTTATGATCCTGCTTGTGGAACTGGTAGTATGCTTATGGAAAGTAGCGAGTATTTTAAAGAGCATACTGATGTTGAAACAATAGAACTTTATGGTCAAGAGATGCATGGGCAAACTTGGCTTTTATCTAAGATATTTTTAGAAATTACTAATCAAAAAAACATAATTGCTTATGGCAATACTTTAACAAATCCTGCTTTTGCTGATGGATTAAATGGTGGAGATAGCTTTGATTTTATCATTGCAAATCCTCCTTTTGGAGTTGACTGGAAACATAGTTATGATGAAATAGTAGCAAATATGAAGAGTCAAAAAAGTAACTTTTTTGTTGTAAAAGATGCCAAAGGTAAGGTAGTGACTCCAAAAAAATCTGATGGGCAGTTTTTGTTTATGATGCACATTATTAATCTTATGAAAAAAGAGCACAAAAGAGGCAAAAGAGCTACTGCCAGTATCATTACATCTTCTACACTCATAAGCACAGGTGGAGCAAATAGTTCTGAAGCAAAGATAAGAAAAGCTGTTTTTAATGAAAAGTTAGTAAAAGCAGTGCTTGAACAGCCAAAAGCGATGTTTACTAATACAGACATAACATCGCATATATGGTTTTTAGATACTAATAATTGTAACAAGATCAAGTTAGTAAAAGCAGATAATGATGAAGAAAAGCTTTTTATCGCTCATCCAAATTCAAAAGATAAAATGAAAAATGCATATAGTAAAGAAAATATAAAAAAATTAAAAGAGTACCTAATAAGCAATGAAGATAGAGAGTATATCTCAAAATCAGTAGATATAAATAGATATGCCATAAATCTAACTAATGAAATAGGTTTTAAAGATACTGATGAAGATCTTAGCTTGGATGCTTTAATGGGTGAGATAAACGGATGTATGAAAGAGATGTGTGAAGAGTTTCAAAAATTGAGCTTAGGTTTATAAGATGTTAGATAAAGAGATTATAAAGTATTTTAAAAAATTTCAGCAAAAAACGGGTAAATATAAGGATTTGAAGATTGAGGATGTTAGGTTTGAGAAAATCTATTTTGATAATACAAAATATATAGAGATTAATCCAAAAAAAAGTGAAATAGATAAAAATATTATACAATTAAATAAACCAGTTTCTTTTGTTCCTTTAAAAAGTATAGACCCGTCTGCTGGAATTATGCTTTCTAATGAAATAAGAAATATTAATGATGTTTATAAAAGTTATACTTATTTTAGAGAAAATGATATTATTTTTACAAAAGTTACTCCTTCTATGGAAAATGGAAATATAGCAATTGCAAATAATCTTGTTAATAGAATAGGTTTTGGTTCAAGCGAATACTATATTTTTAGATGCAAAAAAATAAATAATAAATTATTATGGTATTTTTTGAGAGCTGATTTTTTTAGAAAAAGAGCTAAAAAGTCAATGAAAGGAACAGGAGGATTAAAAAGAGTTCCTATAGATTTTTTTTACACTCAGTATATCCCCATACCTAAAGACCTAAATGAAACCTATACATCATATAAAATCCAACAAGCTATAGTCGATTTTTTAGAAGATGCTTTTGCTTGGATAGAAAGAGTAAAAAAAGGAACAGATGCTTTTAATGAGCTTATTGAGCGATTAGATAGATCAATCGTTCCTTCGGTTTTTAACAGATATGCAGCAAAAAAGAGTTTTGCTAAATATGCTAAAGAAAAGGGTATAGAATTTGATATAACTGATATTGAGTTTGAGGAAAAAAGTATTGAAGATATTGCTGATTCAATCAGTGGTTCATCTAAATATACGAAAAATTATTATAAAAACAATAAAGGAAAATACCCTTTGTATACTGGCTCACAAGAAGTTATAGCTTATGTAAAACCTATTTCAGAAGATGATATAGTAAATGTTGAAAGTGTGTCGTTTAATAAAGATAACGATGCTGGAACGGTTGCATTTTATCATGATTCACCGTATATAATTGGTGGTCATCATTATGGATTGATTATAAAAGATAAATACAAAGATAAAATACTAACAAAATATTTTTATTTTTGTATGGTAGATATTTTTTTAAAAAATAGATTTTATCAATCTAAGCAACCTGTAGCTAATATAGGTTTAATAAAACAATTCAAAGTAAAAATTCCAAAACAATTCCAAAACTACTCATCACTGGAAATCCAAAAAATTTTAGCTGATTTTATAGACTATTACAAGGAAAAAGCAAAGACATATTTTGAAATGGTAGAGAAAAACTATAACAATTTAGAAAGATTGAGAAAAGCATATTTAGCAAGAACTTTTAGTTTGATCGATTGGAGTAAAGAATGATAGATAAAGATGCTGTTTATAGTCAAATTGAAGAGTTTAACAATCAATTAACTGATCCTTCTGATAGAACTAGTAAAACTTATGAGAAGGCTTACCTTTATGTAGATACTAAAAATGCTAAAGATAAAGCAGAGTTTGTAAAATTTTTAATAGATAAAGGCAGGTTGCAAAAAGAGTATATAACAATTTTAGATCTTACTTTTGGTAGCGGGAATCTAACTTCTCATATAGTTTTAGACAACGATATAGAGTATGAAAAACTTATATTTAATGATAAAAATAGAGAGAAGACAAATCAAAAGATTATAGAAAATATTGATAGTAGTGAAGTTTGGAATAGAGATATTCTTAATAAAGATGAATTTTTCGATGTTAGAGCGGATCTTGTCATAGTCAATCCTCAAATCGGTGGTAGTTATATTGACGGCGATATTTTAAAACAAGGTGAATCTAAGAGCGATGTATTTAATAATCTTGCAAAGACGTTAGAAAGTTTTTTAGAAAAAGATGCAACTATTTTATACTATGGAAAAGAGAAAGATTTAAAAGAGATTTTACCAGACGTTAAATACATAAAATATAGTAGTAAACTTATAGATCTTTTTGTATTTTCTAATGAGATAGAAAAGGTTGAATGTTTTGAAAAAAGTGGTAATGAATTTGTAGAGTGCAAAGAAAAAAAAGAAGATGTTGAAATTATAGAATCGCTTGATGAAATAATAGGCGATATTGAAGAGATTGTAAGCAATGATGATGGCATAGAGATAAAACCTAAAGAGAAAGAAAAGACAGATCAACAGCAAGAACAAGATAAATGTAAATTTAGCACAGAAGAAAAAGGTTCATTAGATTTTAAATACAAAAATATTCTTTTTAAGGGTGTGCCAGGAACAGGTAAGAGTAGGATAGTAAATCAAATTATTGAAAATAAGCTAAAGTTAAAACTATTGTCTGAAAATATACTTCGTATCAATGTTCATTCAGCATCTTCCAATGCTGATCTTATGCAAGGTATTGGAATAAGTAGCAGCAATAATGGACAAATAAGCTATGAAGAAAAACAAGGGCTTATAATGGATCTCATCCAAAAATCTACTTTTGCACCAAGGCAGCCATTTGTCTTAGTGCTTGAAGAGGTGCAAGAGAACAGTTTAAATGAATTGATAGGGGACTTGATCTATTTAATTGAAGATGAGAAAAGATCTAATCTTTTTGATTTTGCTGATAATAAAGAGTATAGTTACCAAGAGTTAGTAGATAGATTAGTAGATGAAGGTAATATTGAACATTATGTAAAGATACCATATCTTGTAAGTAGTAAAACAGAGTATAGAAAGATGATATTGCCAAATAATCTTTATGTTTTTTGTACCTCAAACTATCGAGACGATAAAAAAGTGATAGAAGATAATCTACTTAGAAGATTTGAAGTTGTAGAGATCTATCCGCAGTATGAAAGAGGATTTAAAGATATAAATGTTGCTAAATTTTTAGAAGAGTTTAACAGAGTAGTTTTAGAAGTTTTTGAGTATGAAATCCATCCAGATAGATTTCAGATAGGTCATGCCAATTGGCTTTATGTAGATAATGAAAAAGGTTTTTATAAAGCTTTATTAAAAGCGGTTATTGAGTTTAAAGAGATTAGAGAAATAGAGTATTCGCAAGGATTGAAAAAGATTTTTGAAAAGATTAAATTGGAAGATGGATGGGT
>DQTM01000278.1 GCA_015662785.1 Sulfurospirillum arcachonense
CACTTACATAGTTCATAATGAATCAAGAGGTACTAAAGTGATTGATGAGCATTTTCCTGATGGATTTGTAAATGCTATCGTGGTACATGATAACTACTCATCATATAGTTCATTAATTGCTAGCGGTGAACAATTATGTTTAGCTCATAAATTGAGAGATTTAAATTATGCTATTGATTGTGACAATATACAAGTGATGAAAGATATGAAACTATTGTTACAAGAAGCAATGATTGACCACAAAGAGGACTTGCTACAATCTCAAAGAGAGATTTTAAAAGAGCAGTATTTATTGATGTTTGATAAGCTTTTAGAAGTTGAAGCGATACCCAAGAGCGAAACGCAAAAACAGATAAAATCACTCACAAAAGCAAGAGATAAAATATTTACATTTTTGCTATATGCAAATGTACCACCTGATAATAATGGAAGTGAAAGAGCAATTAGAAATTTAAAAGTAAAACTTAAAGTATCACAACAATTTAAATCTCACCAAGGTGCAAAAGATTATGGAACACTAAGATCTGTTGTAGATACTGCTAGAAAAAGAGGGCTAAATGAGTTTGAAACAATGAGAAGTATATTCGGTGGTGGGTCTGTTTTTTAAGCTGATTTTAGGCATAATTTATTTGAAAAAACGGCGTGAGTTGTTACAATAATTTTTTGGAAGTAAATATTTAAGTAAGAAATGGTGGGTTCTGGGCGACTCGAACGCCCGACCGCTCGGTTATGAGCCGAGAGCTCTAACCAACTGAGCTAAGAACCCACACCATGGTTAGATTAAGTAGTAAATCTCAAAAAGCATCACTTACTACCAAAGTGACTAAACAGTCTAGCTGTTTTTGAGAGAGACATTCTATCCACTTATCCTTTAAAGTAAAATAAAATGAGAACTAAATAGTGTATTTTACTGATTTATATGTTTTATCGAACCTAAAAGTTAGTAAATTTTCTAAAATTCCGAAAAATATCATAAAAGTTATAAAGCTACTTCCTCCATAACTAAAAAAGGGCAAAGGAACACCAACCACAGGTGCAAAACCTATAGTCATAGAGATATTAACTCCCATATATACAAAAATGAGCAGAGCAATTCCCGTGGTCATAACTTGTCCAAAGTAATCTTTATGAAATTTGAAGTTAAGTGTTATAAGATGAACTATAAGAAGAGCATAAAAGCCAATTAGTCCTAAAGCTCCCCAAAAACCAAATCTTTCAACATGATAAGCAAAGATAAAATCACTAGTTGCGATAGGCAAAAACTTAAAATGTGTTTGCGTAGCTTCTTCTTTTTGTTTACCTTCTAGTCCACCACTTCCGATAGCTATAATGGACTGTCTAACGTGATAACTAGGCTTTTCAGATATAAAGTCAGTGATACGCTTTTTTTGGTAATCATGCAGAGAGTTATATAAAAATGGACCACTTACTATAATCGCAATAAAAATAGTAATCCAAATCTTTTTATTTACTCCTATTACAAATAGTATGCCATAGCCAACTATAAGAAGAACCATAGCAGTTCCCAAATCTGGTTCTTTGGCTATGAGAAAAAAAGGAAGAATTATATAAAAACTTAGTTTGATAAACTCTTTCCAGCCATAACCTTCTTCGGGCGGTGGATTATGTTTTATAAGGTAGGCTAGCATAAGAACAAAAGCTGGTTTTAGTATTTCTGAGGGTTGTATTGTGAAGTGAACAAAAGGTAGCTCAAGCCATCTTTTAGCACCTAGTTTTGAGATGCCAAAAAATTCAACACTAATTAAAAGAGCAATTGTCAACCAAAAAAACATTGGTATTAACCACTCTATTTTTCTAAGTGGCATAAGGAAAAAAAACAGAAATACTAAGAGCCCAACAGTAAAATAAACTATCTGTTTATTACCAAGTATGGTATTTGCTTCATTAATAAGGTAAAATGAGAGTCCTACAATGGGTATAACCAAAATAGGAAGTAAAAAATCAAAATGTGTAAATATACGTCTATCAATCTGTAACAAGAAAAGCCTTAGTGTTTTGATAGACAATTATACAAAAAAGAGAGTTAAATGACCTTTACATGTAAAGAAAATGGAAGATTAGATGCGATTATGAGTAAAGAACTCGCACTTCCAAGAAACCAAATTGAGCAGTTAATAAAACAAGTTGGTGTAAAAATTGGTACTAAAGAGACAAAAAAGTGTAGTTTTAAATTAAAAGTAGATGAAGTTGTTGAGTATGATTTTGTTGAAGCTGAAAAAGAGAAAGAGAGTTATGAAGTAGATTTCGATATAGAGGTTCTTTATGAAGATGATGACATCATGGTCATAAATAAACCTCCATTTTTAACTGTTCATCCAGCTCCTAGTGTTAAAGAAGCAACAGTTGTTGATTGGTTAATTAAACGTGGAATTTCACTCTCTACTATAAGCGGGGAAGAGAGACACGGAATAGTTCATCGTATAGATAAAGGAACAAGTGGAGCTTTGGTTATAGCAAAAAACAATGAAGCCCACATGGGACTCTCTTCACAGTTAGTGGACAAAAGCATGGGAAGATATTATCTTGCGATGATTGATGTACCTTTGAAAGAAGATACTGTAGTAGATAAACCAATAGCAAGAAATAGAAACAATAGACTAAAGATGGATGTAGTCGCTGGGGGTCGTGAATCAAAAAGTGCTTTTTGTAAACTCTCTTTAGCAAAAGATGAGAAAAGAGAGCTTATAAGCGCAAAGCTTTTTACAGGAAGAACTCATCAAATTAGAGTTCACTTGCATTCCCTCTCTCGTCATGTTTTAGGCGATGATTTATACGGTTTTAAGAGCCAAAAGAGTAAAATACCAAGAGTTATGTTACACGCATATATATTATACTTACAGCATCCAATAACAGGAGAGTTTATGCAAGTCATTGCTCCACCATTTGAGGATTTTGAAAATATAATAAAAAAACACTTTAATAAGGACGAAGTAGATGAAAAAATGGATAGCACTTATATCATTAAGCGTTTTAGTACTTTTTGTTAGTGGATGTACAACAGATCCACAACCACCAAAAAAACCTGTCATTGACCAAAGTTTACCAAAACTAACAGATATTAAATTTTTATCAGAAGTTACAGAAGTTGGTTTTGAGTGGAAACCTAGTTTTGACGAGAGAGTAAGTGGATACTATATTTACCGTTCAAATCCAGAGGTACAAAATGGAAAGTTAGAGAGAATAGCAACTATAAAAGATAAATATAGCTCTCACTTTGTTGATACAAAATTAAAACCAGAAACACAGTATTACTATCGCTTCTCAACATATTCAAAAAACAAGAGAGAGTCAGTAGCTGGTGACACTATTTCAGTGACAACTGCACCATTGATAAAATCAGTAGCATTTATAAAAGCTATCACAGGACTTCCTTATAGAGTAAAGTTGATTTGGAGACCGCACTCTTCACAAAGAGTAGCTTCTTATATTATTCAAAGAAATGAGTTTACTTCAACTACTTGGAAACAACTCGCAGTTGTTAAAGGTAGACTAAATGCTGAGTATATTGATGGAGGATTAAAAGAGAATCGTGTTTATAGATATAGAGTTAAAGTAAAAACTTATGATGGTTTGATTTCAAAGCCGAGTCAGATTGTAGAAGCTGGAACAAAACCATTACCAATAGAGATAAAAAATCTAAGAGCAACTACAGATGTTCCTAAGAAGATACTTTTAAATTGGGACTCTGCCGTAGAGAAAGATTTTTCATATTATAAGGTCTATAGAGCTATAAATCCTATGCTTTTTTATAGTTATTTAGCAAAAACAGAAGATACACAGTATGAAGACTTGATAAATGCAAATGGTAAATCTTACTATTATTATGTAACTACTGTAGATAAAGATGGGCTAGAGTCTCCAAGACAACAAAATGCAATAGCTGGGAGTTCTTTGGCTGTGCCTGATACAGTATACATAACATCATCAAATCATGATGGTAGAAGCATAAATATTACTTGGAAAAGTTTAGATAAAAGAGCAGTAAAGTACAGTGTTATAAAACAATACAAAGGTAAAAAGAAAGTATTTACAGGAGTTCAAGGCAATAGTTTCAATGATTCTGATGTTGTAAGAGGTGTGGAGTATAAGTACAATGTTGTAGCTATAGACAAATATGGTTTGGCATCAAAAAGCTCAGAAAGTACTATTATAGAAATGCCAAAAGAGTAATGCCAAATTTTCATGCAAAAGAGTTCGTAGAACCAACATATCCATCTTCGTATGGAAAAAGCGAGTTTGAATTCGTAGCCGTCTCTAAAAGAGGAGATAGGTTAGTTATGAGTCATACTCAAGATTGTGATATGCTTTTAAAAGTCAATAAAAATAAAAAAGGTTATCTTATCAAGGGTGATAAGATAACTAGACCATCTCAAGTTGCTATTTTACAACAAGCTTTAAAAGATTATAGAGATTTGAGTAAAACAGAGACTACAAACTCTAATATAGATTCTAAAAAAGAGAAGAGTCTTAAAATATCACCATATTTAAAGAGTATGGAGTACTTTGCTGATAGTTTTAAAACTACAAAAGATATTTTGGTAGAGGTTGGATTTGGAAGTGGAAGACACTTACTTTATCAAGCAAAAAAGAACCCAGAAAAACTTGTTATTGGTCTTGAAATTCATAAACCTTCAATAGAACAAGTACTAAAACAATGTGAACTTCAAAATATAGAGAATATTTTAGTTGTAGATTACGATGCTAGAACATTTTTAGAATTCTTAAATTCAAATAGTGTTTCTCAAATATTTGTTCATTTTCCAGTTCCATGGGATAAAAAACCGCATCGTCGTGTTATAAGTGAAAGATTTATAGATGAGTCTAAAAGAGCTTTAAAAGTCGGTGGAACTTTAGAGCTTAGAACAGACAGCGATAACTACTTTGAGTATTCGTTTAGTGAGTTTATAAAACAGCAAAAAGTTGAGCTACATGTAAACAAAAATAGAGATCTTGAAATAAGTAGTAAGTATGAAGATAGATGGAAAAGACAAGAAAAAGATATCTATGATATAACAATGATAAACCAAGAATTTTCAGAAGATATATTGAGTGTTGGCAGATTGAAATTTGATGAGAAATTAGGGTTTAAAGAGGTTAAAAAAAGATTTGAAGAGGTTACATTAAGAGGAGATGGTTTTTTTGCTCATATAGAAGATATTTTTGAAATAAGCGAAGAAGAAGGGCTTGTAAGAGTTTCATATGGAGCTAGTCAAAGAAATGAGCATAGTTATGTTTTTATCAAAAAAGATGAGGTAACATACTTTCCAAATAATGTTTTAGCAACCAAAGATAACGAACAAGCACATGAACTAATAAAAGGGTATTTGTGGAACACGTGATAAATGCTGAGAATCTAACTTTGGCTTATGGTATGGATGAGCCTATTATAACCGAAGCCAATATGAAGATAAACCCAAATGAGTTTGTTTTTATAACAGGAAAGAGTGGTAGTGGAAAATCTACAATCCTTAAGTCTATATATGGAGAAATTACTCCTAAAAAAGGCATTTTAGATGTTTGTGGAGTAAACATAAAAAATATAAGTTCCTCAAAACTAAATCTTCTTAGACGCTATCTTGGGATAGTTTTTCAAGACTATAGACTTATAAATGATTGGACTGTTGAAAAGAATGTTATGTTACCTCTTATGATAGGAGGTTTTTCAAAAGGAGTTTGTGTAAAGCAAGCCCAAAAACTTCTAAAACATGTAAAACTTCTACACAAAGCAGATAAATACCCACTAGAACTTAGTGGTGGAGAGCAGCAGAGAGTTGCTATGGCAAGAGCCTTAGCACACAATCCAATTATGATACTAGCAGATGAGCCAACAGGTAACCTTGATGAATACTCAAGTGAAGTTATATGGGATTTGCTCAAAAATGCGAAAGAGCATCTTGGAACTACAGTTGTTGTTGTTACTCACCATATCCCATCAACTTTGGGCATAGATTATAAGCATTTCTTTTTAGAGAGTGGAGTTGTTTATGAAGTCTCTTAAAAATCATCTTTCAGTGATTCTTCCACTATTTGTTCTTCTGTTTTCTCTGCAATTTACATTTTTGACAGATAAAATCGTAGAAGATTACTCAAAAAAATTGACTCAAGATTACTCTATAGTTGTCGTTGCCCCGAAAACACTCTCAAGTGCAGTTATGAAGAGTAGAGTAAAAGGTATAAAGTCTATAGAAGAGATAAGTTCTAAAAAAATACTTGATAGATTAAAAGGTAATATTTCGTCAAAAAATATATCACTTTTAAAGATAGCTTTGCCAAAGTTTTACTCTATGAAATTGAAATCATTTCCTAGCGTAAAAGAGATAGAACGAATAAAGAAAAAATTACTTTCAACTGGTCTTGTAACAAAAGTAGAGACTTTTTCAAAAACACACAATAGAGTTTACAGAATGTTTCAGGTACTCAAGAACACTGCATTTGTATTTTCAGTTTTTATATTGATTATTTCAGTTTTATTAATGTTCAAACAGATGAAAATTTGGTTGCTAGAACACAGAGAAAGAATGTCAGTAATGGCTCTTTTTGGTGCTCCTTTTTGGATGAAGAGTGCAGTGCTTTATAGACTTGTTATAGTTGACTCTTTTATAAGTACAATTCTTGTTGCTGGAACTTTTATTTTCTTTCCTAGTATAGAAAAAGTCAAAGATTTTGCACAAAGTATGAGTATAAGCATACCAAAGTTCGATATATTAATAGATACAAGTATATTACTTGGTGTTTCACTTCTTTTTTCACTTTTTATAGTTTCTATTGTGATTAGAAAGATGAACAAAGAATGAGAATATTTCTTTTTATTTTAGCTCTACATGTAACACTCTTTGCTGCGATTAGTACCGATAAAAAAATAGTTACTAAACAAAAAGATTTAAAGTCAAAAAGTAAAGTTGAGAGAAGCATAAGCCGTAGATTAAACGATGTTGCAAAAGATATACTAAAAGAAGAAAAAAACTTAACTAGTATCAAGAAACAGATAGACAACCTAGGAAAGAATATAGCAAAAAATGAGAATATTGTAAAAGATAAAGAGGTAAATCTTAAACACTTAGTAACTCAAAATATGAAACTTATTAAAAACAAAAGTGAGCTAGAGAAAAGAATAGTAAAAATCATCGCTGAGGATTTTTCTTTTTATCTTATATCTGATAAGAACTATCAAGATTCAAGTGACAATATTTTAGTAGAAGAGGCAGTAGATAAGATAGGCATAATTATGCAGAAGGAGTTCTCAAAACTTTCACGTGACTATGATAGAATCAACAAAAGGATAGATGTTCAAAATTCTCAAATAAAGAGTATAAAAAGCTCAATTACAACATTGAAAAATAAAAAAATAAAATACTCATCTCTTAAAAAATCAAAACAAAAAAGTATAAAGAAGCTAAACGTACAAAGAGCGTCATACAAAAAAAGGTTGTTTAAAATTGAAAAAGAGAGAAATGAACTTAGAGCAACTCTTAAAAAGTTAAAAATTATAAAAGCAAAAGAAGATGAAGTGCAGAAGAAAAAAAGACTTGCTGCAATTAAAAAAGTACAGGGTGATTCAAAAATAAATGGAAAAATGACAGTACGACAGATAGGTTCATCGTATCAAAATAGTAGAGTTAAAAAGTATAGGGGCAAAAAGACTATTGCACCACTTGACAGCTTTACAATAAAAAGAAAATTTGGAAGATATACAGACCCTATTTATAAGATTAAAATCTTTAATGAATCAGTTATTTTGACCTCAAAAATAAAAAATGCAAAAGTAAAAAATGTACTGAATGGCAAAGTAGTCTATGCAAAAAATACAGCAGTCTTAGATAGAGTAGTCATAATAGAAAATAGCTATGGAATACATACTATATATGCACATCTTTCAAAGATAGCACCAACTATAAAATTAGGCAAAAAGATAAAAAAAGGTTATGTGATAGGTAGAGTAGAGAAAGATCTTTCTTTTGAAGTTACACAAAAGAGTTATCATATCAATCCTTTAGAGTTGATAAGATACTAAGGTGTTTTATTGTATAATCCGCGAAAATAACAAGGTGATAATATGGGGAACAAAAGAGTATTAGTAAAGTTTTCAGGTGAAGCGTTAGCTGGTGAGAATGGTTTTGGTATAGATACATCTATATTGAAGTTTATTGCAGATGAGATAAAAACACTAATAAATAGTGGTATTGAAGTAGGTATTGTTATTGGTGGTGGTAATATCATTCGTGGTGTTAGTGCTGCAAAAGATGGAATTATTAAAAGAACAAGTGGTGACTATATGGGGATGTTATCAACTGTTATAAACTCAATTGCTATGCAAGAAGCAATAGAACACGTTGGCATGGAAGTAAGAGTTCAAAGTGCTATAAAAATGGAAGCTATTTGTGAAACTTTTATAGTTAGACGAGCGCAACGTCATCTTAAAAAAGGTAGAATCGTAATTTTTGCAGCAGGAACAGGTAACCCATATTTTACAACTGACACAGCAGCAACTCTAAGAGCTATTGAAATTGGTGCTGATATGATTATAAAAGCAACAAAAGTTGATGGTGTTTATGATAAAGATCCAAAGAAATTTTTAGATGCACAAAAACTAAATGAGCTTACATATGATAGAGCTATGAGTGACCACATAAAAGTAATGGATGATACTGCGATAGCTTTAGCAAAAGATAATAAACTACCAATTGTAGTTTGTAATATGTTTGTAAAAAATAACCTTTTAGATATTATAAATGGTGACTATTCAAAGTGTTCAATAGTAAAAAAACAAGAGGAATTAAAATGAGAACAGAAAAAATAACAGCAAAAGCACTTAAGTTTGTAGATGATGATAGATATAAATTGGCATTATTGGTAGCAAAACGTGCAGAGCAGTTAGCAAATGGTGCAGAGCCATTGGTAAAAAAAGAAGATGCAAATAGTAAGTTTACTGATATTGCACTTTTAGAAGTGGCTGAAGGAAAAGTATCTATTGAGTCTTTCTTGGATAAAGAAGAGTAGTTAACAGACTATGGAATGGTTAATTGAGCGTGTTAAGTCTTGCAAAGATGTAGATGATGCAATAGAACTTCTATATGAACACATTCCGAAGAGCAAAAATGTAGAAAAAGCACTATTTTTTACTCAACAAAAACATGAAGGTCAGTTGCGCAAGAGTGGAGAAGCGTATGCAATTCACCCTATTCTGGTTTCTGTTTTTGTTGCTTATTTGGGTGGTGATGAAGATATGATTACCGCTGGTCTTTTACACGATGTTGTAGAAGATACCTGTTGTTCAATTGATGAAGTCTCATCTAAATTTAACAATGAAGTAGCCCATTTAGTCGAGGGATTGACTAAAATAATGGAAATACGTGACAGTGAACTAATACCGTCAAACTCAAATGAAAAGATTATATCTTCAGCATTGAGTTTTAGAAAGATGCTTTTAGCTTCTACTAATGATATAAGAGTTTTAGTAATTAAACTTTGTGATAGACTTCACAATATGCTTACACTTGAATCTTTAAGCCCAGCAAAACAGAGAAGAATTAGCGAAGAGACTATTGTTGTTTATGGACCAATAGCACATAGACTTGGTATCTCTTCAATAAAAAATCATTTAGAAGATTTAAGTTTTAAATATGCTCTCCCAAGTGAACATAAAAAAATAGATGATTACATACAAGAACATTCTCAGCAACTTCAATTAAGATTAAATCACTTTACTTCTGAAACCAAAACGTTGATGTTAAAAAATGGTTTTATTGAGAACGATTTTGATATAGAGAGGCGTGTAAAACACTATTATTCAATCTACCTTAAAATGCAGAGAAAAGGTGTCTCAATTGAAGAGGTTCTTGATATGCTTGCAATTAGAGTTATCGTTAATGAGCCTATTGATTGTTATCGTGCACTTGGGATTATCCATCAAAATTTTAACCCACTTATTTCTAGATTTAAAGATTATATAGCGATACCAAAAGAGAATGGTTATCAAACCATTCATACAACAGTTTTTGATAACAAATCCATCATAGAGTCACAAATACGAACAAAAGATATGCATAAAACTGCAGAATTTGGAGTAGCTGCTCACTGGAAGTATAAAAGTGGTGGATTAAACCCAAAACTAGAATGGCTCAATGATTTTAAAGCACAAGATGAAGCAAGCGAAAATATTGAAGAATTTTATGAGATAGCAAAAGACAATTTATATAGTGAAGATATAGCAGTTTTTTCTCCTAAAGGAGACATTTTTACACTTCCTCGTGGGGCAACTGTTCTTGATTTTGCTTATGAAGTTCATACTGAAGTTGGAGCTTATGCAAAAGAGGCTTATGTTAACAAACAGAAAACACCATTTTTGACAGAGCTTAAAAATGGTGATATTGTAAGAATTATCACCTCTAAAGAACCTCGTTTTAGATGTAGTTGGGTAAATAGTGTAAAAACAGGAAAAGCAAGAAATGCAATTGCGGTAAACTGTCGTCAAAAAATGAAAGAGATAAATAATAAGATAGCTATAGACATACTAGTATCTGTTTTTAACGTAAGAGATAGAAAACTAAGACGTTGGTTAGATAAAGAGAATATAGCGAGTAAAGTGTTTAAAATTGCAACTGACTCTGTTTATTTTAAAAACATAGTTAACACTTTAAAAAAGTATCCAAAAAGTGATAAAATTCTATTTCCATTTTTAAACTTAAATAAATATAACATTAAAAAACAGAAGTTTGATAACATAGTGATTTATTCAAATCAAAATGTTTCAAATGTACTTTTTGACTACTGTTGTCACCCAAAACGTGGTGATGACATCATAGGGTTTAAAAAAGGTAGTGATGTTATGGTTCATCACAAGTTTTGTGAACGTGCTTCAACATTTATGGAACAAAAAGAGCAAATGATATTTGTGAAGTGGACAAGAGAAGCCCCAGAGAGATATAGACTCATTGTTGGGCTAGAAAATAAAAGAGGTTCTTTAGCGACTTTTTTACAATATTTGGCTAAAATGCAAATCAATCTTGTAACTATAGAGTTAGGTCAATCAGAAGAGGGTCATGCGGATTACTTTGAAATGATACTTGAGCTACCTGATAAAAATATAGAGTTAGCAAGGGAAAAATTAAAAGCAAGATATAGAGTTATAGATTTTGTATCTGCAAATGATGTATATAAATAGAAAGAGAGAAAAATGATTAAAGAAGCGATAAGTGAAATCGGACGTGGCGTTGCTGAAATCATAGATATGGAGCGTATTGAAGTTCTTTTAAAAGAGTATTTTGAGAATGGTAAAAACTATTATGTAAAAGCTGGATTTGATCCAACTGCTCCTGATCTACATCTTGGGCATACTGTTTTACTACAAAAGATGGCAGTTTTACAAAAGTATGGTGCGATTGTTCAGTTTCTTATAGGTGATTTTACAGGTATGATTGGTGATCCTACTGGGAAAAATGAAACTAGAAAAAAGCTAGATCGTGAGACAGTTTTAAGAAATGCAGAGAGTTATAAAGAACAAGTTTTTAAAGTACTAGACCCTGATAAAACAGAAGTTATGTTTAACTCTGAGTGGTTAGAGAAACTAGGAGCTGCTGGAATAATTGAGCTTACTACAACTTTTAATGTAGCTCGTATGTTAGAGCGTGAAGATTTTGAAAAGCGTTATAAGTCACAAACACCAATCTCAATAAGTGAGTTTTTATATCCACTTCTTCAAGGTTACGATAGTGTAGCTATGAATTGTGATATAGAGATGGGTGGAACTGACCAAAAGTTTAATCTTCTTATGGGAAGACAACTTCAACGTACATATAATGTAGGGAAAGAACAAGCAGTAGTTATGATGCCACTTCTTGAGGGACTTGATGGCGTTAACAAGATGAGTAAGTCTCTGAACAATTACATTGGTGTTACCGATAAACCAAGTGATATGTTTGGTAAAGTGTTAAGTATCAGTGATGATTTAATGTGGAGATACTATGAACTTTTAAGTTCTCTTAGTCTTGAAGAGATTGCTACATGTAAAGAAGATGTTAAAAGTGGAAAACTTCACCCAAAACTAGCGAAAGAGAATTTAGCAATAGAATTAGTAGCTAGATACCACAATGAAGAGTTAGCTTTAAAGGCAAAAGAAGAGTTCAATAATGTTCACAAAAAAAATGAACTACCATCAGATATAAAAGAGTTTGATTTGGAAGGTCCAATTTGGATAGCAAAAGCATTGGTAGAGTGTAAAATATCTCCATCAACTTCACAATCACGCCGTGATATAAAACAAGGTGCTGTTAAATTAAATCAAGAAAAAATAAGCGATGAGCAGTTACAGTTAGACAAAGGTGAGTATATACTTCAAGTTGGAAAAAGAAAATTTGCTAAGTTAAAGGTAATATAATGTCATTTAAATCATTGAAAATAGGTAAATATACGATAAAGCATCCCATAGTTCAAGGTGGTATGGGACTTGGAATTAGTTGGGATAAATTAGCTGGTACTGTTAGTAGTGAAGGTGGGCTTGGAGTAGTAAGTTCAGTTGGAACTGGTTACTATGATGAGAGAAAATATAGTGATAAAGATATAAATGAAAGACCTCTTCATGAATCTAACTTCTATTCGAGTAAAGGCTTAAAAGCTATTATTGACAATGCAAGAAAAATTGCCGATGGTAACCCAATAGCCGTTAATATACTCTATGCAAGTAATGATTATGAACGCATTGCAAGGGATGCTTGTGCTGCTGGAATTGACATCATAATAACAGGTGCTGGACTTCCTACAAATATGCCTGAGTTTACTGAAAACTATCCTGATGTAGCATTAGTTCCTATTGTATCATCTGCAAAAGCTCTTAAAATCATTTGCAAAAGATGGACAAAAAGATACAATAGACTTCCTGATGCAGTTGTAGTTGAAGGACCACTTAGTGGTGGTCATCAAGGTTTTACTTATGAGCAGTGTAAGCAAGATGAATATCAGTTAGAGAATTTGATAAAACCTATCAAAGAAGAGATAAAAAAATGGGGTGATTTTCCTCTCATTGCTGCTGGTGGTGTTTGGGATAAAGCTGACATTGAGCGTATGATGGAACTTGGAGCCAATGGTGTTCAAATGGGAACACGTTTCATAGGAACTCATGAGTGTGATGCCCATGATAACTTCAAAGAAGTTATACTAGGAGCGAAAGAGGAAGATATAAAACTTCTAAAATCTCCAGTTGGGTATCCTGCACGTGGAGTAAGAACAAACTTAATAAAATTAGTAGACAAAAGAGAAGGTCCAAAGGTAAAGTGTATTAGTAACTGTGTAGCACCATGTAAACGTGGTATTGAAGCGAAAGAGGTTGGTTATTGTATAGCTGACAGATTATCAGATGCATTTCTTGGAAGAAAAGAGACAGGATTGTTTTTTACAGGAGCCAATGGATATAAACTCAATGAGATTATAAGTGTTAAGGAACTACTCAATAAGTTGATAAATGGCGAAAATAGTTAAATTACTATTTTTAATTTTCTTTACATGTAGCACTCTTGTAGGTGCTACTAACTATACAAAAGAGTTGCTTTCATACGATAAAAAGATAGTAACCTCAAATGATGATGAGCTTTTACGAGTTCATCATGCTCTTAAAAGTATCTATATTCATTCTATTGTAAATAATAATGCTTCATTAAAAAAAGAGGCACTAAAACGTCTTGTAAAAACTTCAAATATATTAAGACTTGATTCTTCTGATTATGCTAGAGAGTTAGCTACTTTACAAAAGGTTACTCCAAAGAAAAAAGCTATTGTAAAGAAGAAGCAAAAGATTGTTCCAAAAAAATCGATAGTTACAACTAAAACAACAGGTAAACACAGTAAGAATTTACCTAATTTAAAAGCTATTTCCAACGAAGGAGATAGATTAGTTCTTAGTTTTGATAAAAAAATAACTAGCAAAGAGATAAAATCTTTTCAGCTTAAAAGTAAGACCAGTTTCAGAGAAGTTTTTGATATAAAAGCAGTAATTCCTTTTGTCCCTCACATAAAAGTACCAAAAGAGTTAAATGAGCTTAGAATCGCTCAATATAACAGTAAAACTATTAGAATTGTTTTTCAAAGAAGTTCTATTTTAAAGTCAAACATTATTGTAAGAGGTACAAAAGTAGAAATTTTTTATAACACTAAGAAAAAAAGTGCTGGGAAAATAAAAATAGAGAAAAGCTATGATAAGTTTGCAAAGTCTTTGTCATCAAATAAGATAATAGTTATAGATGCTGGACATGGTGGAAGAGATGGGGGAGCAGTAGGAACTAGAACAAAATTTGAAAAAAATGTTGTTTTACAGATTGCTCTTAGGACTGGAAAAGCACTTCAAAAAAGAGGTTATAGAGTCTATTACACAAGAACAACAGACAAGTTTATAAAACTAAGGAACCGAACTAAATATGCAAATAGAAAAGGAGCTGACCTCTTTTTATCTATTCATGCAAATGCCTCAAATAAAAAATCACTTCATGGTGTAG
>DQTM01000186.1 GCA_015662785.1 Sulfurospirillum arcachonense
AAAGGAAGAAGAACTGTTATAACTACTGTTCTAATTTCAGGACTTATAGGTCTTGCAGTATTCTTTTTGTTTGCATTTTACGTTCCTGAAAACCTTGTTATGGATAAGTTTTTCTGGTGGTTTACTGTTCACTTATGGGTTGAAGCTACTTGGGAGCTTATCATGGGAGCTATTTTAGCATTTGTTCTTATCAAAGTCACAGGTGTTGATAGAGAGCATATTGATAAATGGTTATACTTGATTATCGCTATGACTATGGTTTCTGGAATTCTTGGAACGGGTCATCATTTCTTCTATATGGGTGCACCTGAGTACTGGTTATGGATTGGGTCTATCTCATCTGCTGTTGAGCCACTTCCATTCTTATTGATGGTACTGTTTGCATTTACAATGGCAAGAGATAGAAAGATACAACATGATAACGAAATGGCACTTACATGGGCTAAGGGAACTGCTGTGATGGCATTCTTGGGAGCTGGTGTTTGGGGCTTTATGCATACACTTGCACCTGTAAATATGTTTACTCACGGTACTCAGCTTACGGCGGCTCATGGGCACTTGTCTTTTTATGGTGCTTATATCATGATTATCTTTACAGTTGTTTCTTATGCTATGCCAATTCTTAGAGGTCGCCCTCATGGAAATTGCAAAAAAGCACAAAGTATAGAGTTAAGCTCATTTTGGATGATGAACATCGGTATGTTTGGACTAACACTAGCACTAACAGCTGCTGGAATCGTTCAAATTATGGACCTTAGAGTAGGAACTGACCTTCTTAGCTTTATGGAATCACAAGAGTCTATAAGAAGTATTTACTTTATTCGTATGGGATTTGGTGCACTTGTTTTTGCTGGACTTCTTGTTTATTTTGCTAGTTTCTTTGTAAAAGAAGAGGCTAAGTAATATTAAATGCTCAAATATTTTCTTGAGTTCGAAGAGAGTATAGGTAAAGTTTGGGATAAATTTCTAAACAAAAAAGTAAACAAATTTCACGAGAGTGAGAGAGTTTACTTTACCGATATCTCTAAATCTTTGATCCTTTTTTACCATCTTTTAGGTGGTGAAAAAGGCAAAGACTTACAAGTTACAGACAAACGCTATGTTGAACGCACAAGAACTCTACTAGAAAAAATATCTTTTTTTGGAAATGAGTTTTATCTGACTTGGCAAGATGATAAATCTATCTATTTACCAGCATCTTTCGCATACTTTAAAACTAAAGAACAAAATGAGATGTTATATTATTGGCTTATAGCTATGGCAACTAAAACAGATGTTAATAGTCGAAATGTAATGGAAGAAAATACAGAAGCAGTTGCATATTTGCTAAAAAGATATAGTGGATTTGAGATTTTTTATGCTGAGGCAACTACTTATTTAGCAAATGAATTTTCTCAGTTAGAGTTTATTAAGTCTTTAGAAAATACCAGTAGTGAAGATTTAATAAACAACTACCCAAACCCTATGTGGATATATCCTCCAATACTTTCAAAAACAAGAATAAGTAACACTGATGAAGAAGCAGAAGAGCAAAAACGAGAACAAGAGAAAGATAAAGTAGATACTCTTGAGATGAAAAAACAAGCCAATGAGATGGACGATAAACATGAAACAGATGGTTTTTTAGCATTTCTACCAGAGTCACTGATGAGTATTTTTGAGCAAGTTAATGTAGATAGAATGGAAGATGATAGTTTTGACGAAGATGCTTTATACCACGCCGAGGATTTAGATGAAATTACTTTAGGTAAAAAACAGGCAAATTTATCGGCTCGCATTAAGATGGATTTAGATTTAGAACCTGACATGACGGAGATATATCCATTAGGAAAAGGTCATCTTATAGATGAGTGGGATTATAGAAAAAAAGATTATCTAATCAACTATGTTCGTATCAAACCTCAAGTAACTCTCAATGTAGTTCCCATAGAATTGCCAACAAGGTTAAAAAAGACAGTTAGAAAAATTCAAGGAGAGCTAGACCTGCTCGAACTTGACCGCATCAAAAATGATAGGTTGCCTTATGGTGATGAGATAAACATAGACACATGGATAGACTATAGTGGTCATCAAAACAAGTCTATGCATCATCAAAACTTTTATATAACATATGAGAAAAAAACAAGAGATATTTCAACTCTGATTTTAGCCGATGTTTCGCTTTCAACAGAGGGTGGAATTACACAAGATGTAAGAATCATAGATGTTATAAAAGATGGTTTGATGGTATTTGGTGAAGCGATGGAGAAACTGCAAGACAAGTTTGCTATCTACTCTTTTTCATCTATTCAAAACAAAAAAGTATATTTTAATATCATCAAAAACTTTAAAGACAAGTATGATGATTTGATTCGTGGACGAATTGATGCTATGCAGCCTCACTATTATACACGTTTAGGTGCTGCGATTAGAGAGTCAGCAAAGATACTAGACAAGCAAAAAAGTAGTACAAAACTTCTGCTTATCATTAGTGATGGTAAACCAAACGATGAAGATAGATATGATGGAAGATATGGCATAGAAGATACTAAAAAAGCGATTGAAGAGTTGAAGAAAAAAGGTATCATCTCTTTTTGTATTACAGTTGATGTTGATGCAAAAGAGTATCTTGGTTACCTGTTTGGAAGAAACGGATACGCAGTCGTAAGAGACGGTCAAAAACTTCCAAAAGTTATACCAGAAGTATATATAAATTTAACAAAATAAAAATGGATGGAGCGGGACTGGCTACTTTTACGAAGTAAAAGATACCTGCACCCGACAACAAAGGAAAAAAATGACATATTATAAACCCCAAAAAAATGAAGTAGAACTTTTTGAAGCAGCAGCAAGTATGGATTTACCAATACTCATAAAAGGACCAACTGGTTGCGGAAAAACAAGATTTATAGAGTTTATGGGTGAAAAACTAAACAGAAAAGTTTATACGGTAGTTTGTCACGACGACTTGAGTGCCGCAGACCTTATAGGACGTCACCTTATAGATGAAAATGGAACTTATTGGCAAGATGGACCACTTACTAAAGCAGTAAGAGAGGGTGGCATCTGTTACCTTGATGAAATAATAGAAGCAAGAAAAGATACAACAGTAGTTCTTCACTCACTTGCAGATTATCGCCGAGTTTTGCCAATAGACAGAACAGGTGAAGTCATAGAAGCTCATCCTGATTTTATGTTAGTAGTCTCATACAATCCAGGTTATCAAAATGTTTTGAAGGGCATGAAACCAAGTACAAAACAGCGTTTTTTATCTCTTAGTTTTGACTATCCAAAACCTGAAACGGAGATAGAAGTAGTCATAAAAGAGAGTGGAGTTGATGAAGCAGTAGCAACAAAACTTGTAGCCATTGCAAGTGAAATTAGACAGCTAAGTGATACAGATATTCAAGAAGCAGTTTCAACTAGACTTTTAGTATACGCTGCAAAGCTAATAGTAAAAGGTTTTGATTCTTATGATGCTTGTATGCACTCTATAGTTGAGTCTTTGAGTGATGAAGAAGAAGTTTTAGTGGT
>DQTM01000016.1 GCA_015662785.1 Sulfurospirillum arcachonense
CAAAGAGTATCGAAGAGATAAGCAATGCAGCAGAACATCTAAATACTCTTACCGAAGAGTTAAGTAATGTACTTAATAAGTTTAAAACTTGAGAACATACAAATCCGCGCTTATAGCCTGTATATTAGTTGTATTTTCATGTATAGGGTTAGCGCGGTTCTCATTTGGTATGGTTTTACCAAATATGCAAATAGACTTAAACCTAAATACCACACAAATAGGTCTCATAGGAAGTGCTAACTTTTTAGGTTATCTTTTGGGACTATTTTTTACAGGTAAGTTTTATACTAAATTTGGTCCCGCTACTCTTATAAAACGCTCTTTATTGACGCAGAGTTTTTGTATGCTACTAATGGCAACTAGCAATAACTATATTTTGACTTCTTTAATCTTTTGTGTAGCAGGCTTTTTTGGTGCTATGTCAAATATAGCTGTTATGACCTACATAACTCAAATCGTACCAAAGGCAATCAAAGGAAAAGCTACAGGCATAGTAGTTATGGGCATAGGAAGTAGTATAATTTTTAGTGGCATAGTTGTTCCTCTATTTGATAAACTTTTTGACGTATCTTCTTGGAGAATTAGTTGGTTAAGTTTTGCTCTCATCATCTTTACAATCTCTTTTATTATCAAAAAAGGTCTTAGTTTTCCTCTACATGTAACCACAACTTCAACAAACTCAGACTATTCACTAAAAAAGACATTTAATGACAAAAGATTTCTTCAAGTAGCGTGTATATATCTTCTTTTTGGTGTTACATACGTTGCTTATATGACTTTTTTTGTTCTCGCTGCAGAAGTAAAATGGCAAGTTAGTACAGAAGTATCAGGTATATTTTGGACACTTATAGGAATCGCCAGCCTTCTTTGCGGTCCTATTTTTGGGGCAATTGCAGATAAAATTGGAAACTATAAAACCCTAAGTCTTATATTTTTAATACAAATCCTAGCTCACGCTATACTCTCGTTTGATTCACCTATCACTCTCGTATGGTTCTCTGCCCTTTTGTTTGGGATTTCTGCATGGGGAGTTCCTACTATCATGGCAGTTCTTAGTAGTGAACTTTTTGGCATAGCACATACTGCAAAAATTCTTAGTTTTGTAACCATCTTTTTTGCTATTGGACAGATAGTTGGTCCAGTTGGAGCAGGTTATATCGTAGATGAACTAGGAGACTTCTCCTATACTTTTTTAGCATCTACTTTCTTAGCTTTCTTAGGGTTTTTACTCTCTTTTTGGGTTGATTACAAGCATAAAAAGAGTATAATAGCCTAAAAAATTTTAGACTTGTGAAAGAAGTCCAATAAGGACAAAAAATGAAATATGACATTATAGTAGTAGGTGGTGGACATGCCGGAATAGAAGCAGCACTTACAAGCTCAAGATTAGGTAAAAAAACACTACTCATAACAATACTAGCAGAACAAATTGGAGCTACAAGCTGTAACCCAGCAGTTGGCGGACTTGCAAAAGGTCATCTTGTAAAAGAGTTAGATGCTCTTGGTGGTCAAATGGGACTAGCAACCGATATAAATGGAATCCAATACAGAATCTTAAACCAATCAAAAGGTCCAGCAGTAAGAGGAAGCCGTGCTCAAATAGATATGGATAAATACAGAGTCTATATGAGAAACTTAGTACTAAACAGCGAAAATCTTTATGTTGTCCAAGAGATAGCAGAAGAGATAATAACTAAAGATGGAGCAGTAACAGGCATCATCACACATCTTAAAAATCATTACCATGCAAAAAAAGTTATATTAACAACAGGAACATTTTTAAAAGGTCTTATCCATATTGGCGAGCAAAAACAAGAAGCTGGTCGTGTTGGAGAATTCCCTGCAAACAAACTTTCAGACTCAATGCGTGAATTAGGACTTGATATGGGAAGGCTAAAAACTGGAACATGTGCAAGAATAGATGCAAAAAGTATAGACTTTACTAAAATGGAGATACAAGCAGGTGATGAAAATCCTATTCCATTTAGTTTTAGAACTGATAGAGAAACTTTTAATCCAAAACAACTTCCATGTTACATTACATACACGAATACAAATACGCACCAAATTATAGAAGACAACTTCCATAGAGCACCTCTGTTTACTGGTCAAATCGAAGGAACTGGTCCAAGATATTGTCCTAGTATAGAAGATAAAATAAATAGATTTAGAGACAAAGATAGACACCATCTTTTTGTAGAGCCTCAAACACTTGAAGCAACAGAGTACTACGTCAATGGACTTACAACTTCGCTTCCACCTGAAGCTCAATTAGATATGCTTCACTCTATTGTAGGTTTTGAAAATGCCAAGATAGTAAGATATGGCTACGCCATAGAATATGATTATGTAAACCCGACTGACTTAACACACACACTTGAAACTAAAAAAATAAGTGGTTTGTACTGTGCTGGACAGATAAATGGAACTACCGGTTATGAAGAGGCTGCGGCACAAGGTCTTATGGCGGGAATCAATGCAGTACTCAGCAGTAATGATGAAGAGCCCTTTATACTTCGTCGCGATGAAGCCTATATAGGTGTTCTTATAGATGATTTAGTTACAAAAGGAACAAAAGAGCCATATCGTATGTTTACAAGTCGTGCTGAGTATCGTCTGCTTCTTAGAGAAGACAATGCAGACCTAAGACTTACCCCATATGGATATAAACTTGGACTTATTGATGAAAAAGCTCACAATAAAGTAGCACAAAAACAAGATGAATTACAACGAGGAATGCAATATCTTGAAGAGACTTTTTTAACTCCTTCAAAAGAAAATATTGCTTATTTGAAAGATATTGGTGAAGATAAAATAGTAGATAAAATGTCCCTTCAAAAAATAGTAGCAAGAAAAACTTTCACGATAGAAAAACTTGAAAAACTCTCGGAGATGATTAAAGGCTTTTTACCAGAATCGAAAGAGCAGATTTTAGTAGAAGCAAAATACAAAAACTATATTGTGAAACAAAAAGACCAAATAGATAAGATGAAACAGATGCTAAACGTAAAAATTCCACCTATGATGGACTTTAGCTCTATTTCTGGACTTAGCAATGAAGTAGTAGAAAAGCTACAAAAATTTACTCCCTCTACTCTTTTTGCAGCAAGTGAAATTTCAGGAATGACACCGGCAGCCATTGATATACTTCACATATACATAAAAATGAGTCACCGTAAAAAATAAAGGATTAATTGTGTTGAAAAATTTAACTATTATAAAAAAAGTGTTTTAATCTCTATTGTAACATTACTACTTGTGCGCTTGCAAAAAGTGCACATAAAAGCAGAACTTGAATCAATAACTTCTTCATCCCTCTATCCCCCTATTTACTTTATATCTTGCTTGTTTTTGGCATTGAGTATGCTTGGTTTGCACCAATAGTACCCTCTGCTTTTTTAATTGCAACTAGTGTTGTATTTGCTGTTGTTGCTTGTGCCATTTGTGATGATGGTCTTGAAGATGTCAAAATATTACAATGTCCACTATTACATCTACTTCCAACTTCACTCATATTCTCAGGACCATACCAAGCACCCTCTTCTATAGCAACTACTCCTGGACGAATGTCTTTTGTAACAACGGCCCCTGTTAGTATCTTTCCACGCTTGTTATATACTTCTACTAAATCGCCATTTTTAACACCAAACTTCTTAGCATCTTCAGGGTTAATTCTTATAGGCTCTCTTCCTTTTACTTTGTAAAGGTTAGTTATCCAAGTATTATCTAATTGAGAGTGAATTCTGTATGTTGGGTGAGGAGATACCATATGTAGTGGATAATCCTTAACTGTCTACTAACGCTTGAGTGAAAGAACCTGGTCTTTTATCTGACTCATGAGGGACTATACCAACTATCTTGCCGTCTTGAACATCTGCATAAAATGCACCAAAGTGACTAGCATGTGGAATTCTCTTTATAGGAGAAAATAACTCAGTTGCCGTTGCCGTGCTTGCGCCAACTGCAACTGAAGCAATCGCACTACCTTGTAAAAACTTTCTTCTTGAAATACTCATTTTATTTCCTTTTAGATTTATCTTGGAAGAATTATAAATCAAAAAAGAGGCAAAAAAGTCGCTTTATTTGTTTTTGTTGGCGACCCAAAAGATACAGACAATATAATATAATTTAGTAATGACACTTTTTAGGCACTTTTTTTAGTTAAGATAAAGTGTTTAAAGAAATAATGTAACATTCTTATGCTAAAATAGTGACATTAGAATTACATTTGACCTAGGTCAAGCGTTTTCTTTAAGCAATTGAGATAAAATAAGTTAAAATTTAAACTACATAAAAGGAGTAAGAATGGCAGTTAAGCAAAGTAGAAGAGACTTTCTTGGCATGGCATTTGGTGGCGTTGCTGCTGTTGGTGGTGTACTATCACTAGGAGCAATGAAAAAAACTTGGGATCCACTTCCAAGTGTACAAGCCGCTGGATTTACCACAGTCGATCTCTCACCATTGAAAGATGGAGAGTTAATGAAAACACAATGGAGAGGTAAGCCGATTTTTGTCTTGAAAAAAACGGCAGATATGAAAAAGAATGAGAATAGAGACGTAGTAATAGGAGATGCTAACTATACAGTTATAATAGCACTCTGTACTCACCTTGGTTGTATCCCTAGTTGGGTACCTTCTACTAAACAATTTAAATGTGCATGTCATGGTGGTGAGTTTAATGCAAGTGGTATTAACACTTTTGGTCCTCCTCCACGTCCTATGGATATACCTCCTTTTAAAATAGATGGTATGAAGCTTGTTTTGGGCGAAGAAGGTCCAGAATACAAAAAACTTGTAGCAAAAGTGTAGGGGTAAAATATGGCAGAAATAACAAAAGCTAATGGCATTGGTGATTGGTTTGACCAACGATTGGCTACAAAAAAACTAGCAAAAGTGATGATGACGGAGTATTGGATTCCTAAAGATATCAACTTTTTATGGGCAATGGGCGTTGTTTTAGTAGTTCTTTTCAAGATTCTTATCATAACTGGTATTTTTCTTCTTATGTACTACAAACCAGATGTAAACTTAGCATTTGATAGTGTAAACTTCACAATCATGCAAGAGGTTGAGTATGGATGGCTATGGAGACATATGCATGCTGTTGCAGCCTCTATGATATTTTTAATTATTTATATTCATATGTTTACAGGTATCTATTACGGCTCATATAAAAAAGGTCGTGAAATGATTTGGCTAACGGGAATGGCACTTTTTGGTATGTTCTCAGCTGAAGCATTTAGTGGATACATGTTACCTTGGGGACAGATGAGTTACTGGGCTGCGCAGGTTATAACTAACCTATTTGGTGGAATTCCTGTAATTGGTGATGCTCTTGTTGTTTGGATTCGTGGTGACTTTACAGTTGCTGATGCTACATTAACAAGATTCTTTATGCTTCATGTATTTTTACTTCCTTTAGTAATAATTATGCTTATAGTAATTCACTTCTACTCTTTAAGAATACCTCATGTAAATAACCAAGAGTGCGAAGATATAGATTTTGATAAAGAAGCAGAAACTTACTTAGCTGGCAACAAAAAAGATTC
>DQTM01000289.1 GCA_015662785.1 Sulfurospirillum arcachonense
ATATAAAAAGCTTAATTTATTAAGCTTTTTATTCTCTTTATGATAAAATACCCACAAATGAACAAAAGGTTACAAGTGAGTAGAAAAATATCTATAAAAGAAAAAATTATAAACTATGTCTATACAGTATCAAATCAACCTGTTATTTTTAGAGATTTACTCTCAGCAAATAGCCACTATAACGAAAAAATGTATGTAGACCCTGGTAAACTTGGGTTTCGTATGAGTATAGTTAAGGCTTATATTTCATACCTTATTTTATGTGGATTAGCAATTATACCTCTTATTGGAATTACCCACTATTTTTTAAAAAATATGAATTTTCACTTCTCTGTTTTAGGTGCAGTTTTAGTGACTAGTGCTGTTTTTATTGGATTTGGCCTATTTAGATCATGGATTAGAGATGCTATAACGTTAAAACTTATCAAAAAAGCTTGGTTAGTTCACTTCCCTTACTTTGCTTATGATAAATACAGTAAAAAAGTAGAAGATATATATAATAATTCACTAAAAAGTGAAATTCAGAAAAAAGATTTACAACTTTATGTTATGGATAAACTTGTAGAAGAGAGTTAAAAACTCTCTTACTTTCCTTGTAACATCAATTCTAAATAAGCACTAATATGTCCCATAACATAGTCTAAAACAGATTCATCTTCTTCGTTAAACTTACCTATGCCATCGAGTTTATTAATGAGTTGCATAACTCCAAGAACTCTATCACCATAACCCATGATAGGCACTGCAAGAATAGCTCTTGTTGTATAACCGCTTCCTTTATCAACATCTTTGTTAAAATGTTTACTATTTTGTGCGTCATTTACAACCATAGATTTTTTGGTTTTAAAAACTTCACTTGCTATGCCTTTTGTATCTGGAATCTCAATATAACTAACTCCATCTACATAGACAGACCACAAACTTTTTGTACTGTTGTCATGAATAAAAATAGTACATCTATCGACTTCTAATATATCTTTAATAGAGTTTGAGATTATCTTTATTTTTTTAGTAAAGTCATCTTCTAAAACAAGTTTTTTGTTTAACTCTAAAAGTCTATTTAGTCTTCTTTCACTGATTTGCTTAGCCATAATATTACATCTTTATTTAGTTTTTTAATTATTTTTTCATAAGCCTTAACAGCACCTTTTGCATTTTTACTAGTACATTTTTCCTCATATTCAAACTCTTTTGAACTCTTTAAAACTGTGCCTTCTACAACATAAAGTCGTATACCAAAACTCACAACATTTGAAGCCACATCATGAACAGAATCTATAAGCTCACTCTCTAATACAAAATCTGCTCTTACTTTTGAGTGTCTGGAGTATGCAGCTTTAAAAAGATTACTTCTCGAGATACTATTTACTAAGTTTTGCTCAATCATATCAGTAAAACTTGTATTCCATTTTGAGTAGAAATATGAATCAATCTTAAAAGAAGACTCCTTATACCAAATCTTATCACTGTGCATCTGCTTTGGTGATTTTATCTTCACAATTTTTAAAACTTTGTCTACATGTAAAGCCTGTTCTACTTTTGTATTGTCGTGGATTGAATAGATTTCATAAGGTTTTACCTCTTTTGATGAACACCCAACCAAAACAAATAGTGCTACTACCGTTGTTAAAAACTTTATCATTTTCCCTCTCCTGGTCCAAGATTTTTTGCACGACTTTTATACAAGATATCACTAGGGCTATCACTTAAGTCTTTTACTGTTTCATCAAGCTCTATTGACAAATCTTTCAGTGCATGTGCTGTTTCATTTATAATTTGTAAATTTTCTTCTGCAATCTGAGCCATACTAAATTGCCCTGAATCAACCTCTTTTTGCATTTTTTCAAAGAAAATCCTAGTCTCATCAGAAGCAGCGGCAGCTTTATCACTCATCTCTCCAAGTTTTTTAAAAGAGACTAAAAGTTCATCTTCAAACTTTTGTGTATGATCTAAAAACTTTCCACTTTTATATGTAAGTTGATTTATATTTTTTTCTATACTTACTTTTAACTCTGTTATATCTTTAAACATCTTATCTATACTCTCTTTTTGAGTATCTATATAAGCTGTTGTAGATGCTAAGTTATCTACTACATTTGATATATTTGCCAAGTTTTCATCACTTAACATTGTTGAAACTCTAATTAGTATATCATCTATCTTTGTAGTTATTGACTCTCCACTCTCAAAAAGTGAAGTTAACATAGATTTTTTGGAGATTATTGTTGCTATGTTTTCTTTTGAGGTTACTTTTTGTTTAGCATCTTTACTTCCACCTTTAAGCTCTATATATTTAAGCCCGGTAATTCCTTGAGAATCTAAAGAGGTATAACTATCTACTTTTACAGGCGTTCCTTTGTTAATCTCGAGTAAAACCTCAACCTCTTCACTGTTTTCTTTATTTATAGATATCTTCTTTACTCGACCTACTTCAACACCTCTTAGTTTTACTAAAGAGGCTATATTAAGCCCTGAAACTGACTCTTGAAAATAAGTGTGATAGTAATCAAACTGTGTTGTCTTATTCCCATACTTACCAAGCCAAAACATAAATGCAATCAAACAGATAAATAGCCCGATTACAAACGATCCAACTATAGTATAATTCAATCTTTTTTCCATCAGTTTTTTCCTACTTTCAAAAATTCTCTTAAAGCATAATGCTCAAATTTCTTTGCCTCTTCTAGGCTTCCCTCAAAAAGTATCTTTTTCTCATATATAACACAAAACCTATCTAAAACATGCTCTATAGTATGTAAGTCATGAGTAACCATAACTATGGTCAAATTTAACAGTGAAGCCAATTCTCTTACAAGTCTATCAAAATTCTCCGCACTTACAGGGTCAAGCCCACTTGTTGGTTCATCTAAGAACATGATTTTTGGCTCCATCGCCAATGCTCTTGCTAATGCTACTCTTTTTTTCATACCACCACTTAGCTCACTTGGAAAAAGGTAGGTCGCTTCTTCTTTCAGACCTGACATTTTTAGTTTACTCAAAGCTATTTGTTCTATTACCTCTTTTGGTAAGTTTGTGTACTCTATGAGAGGTTGAGATACATTCTCTATGACATTAAGTGAAGAGTACAAAGCGCCAAACTGAAACAAAACTGCCCAGTTTTTCTTAAGCTCAATTGCATCTTTATAAGATATGTTTTTTATAGATTTACCCATAACTTCTATGTCGCCACCTTGAAAAGATTGAAGCATAATCATCTCTCGCATAAGAGTTGATTTTCCGCTACCACTTCCTCCAAGTATGCCATATACTTCACCCTCTTTAATGTCTATGTTGACTCCATCGTGAACTATATTTGTGCCAAATTTGGTGATAATATCTCTTGCTTTTATGATTGTACTCATCAAATACCAACTTCTGTAAGTAAAACAGATATAAGAGCATTACAAGCGATAACCCAAAAGATGGCATTTACTACACTTATGGTTGTATAACGTCCTATACTCTCCGTACTTCCTGTAACTTGAAAACCTCTAAAACAACCTATCATGGCTATTAGAAGTCCAAAAAATGGTGCCTTTATGAGTCCTATAATTATATGTTTCATTTCAACTACATCTCTAGCTCGAACGATAAACTCTCTATATGATATTCCCAAACTTCCATCGGCTACAATCATACCGCCAAAAACTCCAACAATGTCTGCAAAAAAGACAATAAGTGGCATAGAGATAACAAGTGCAACAACACGAGGAAGAACAAGAAAAGTAATAGGATCAAAACCCATAGATTTTAGAGCATCTATCTCTTCTGTAATTTTCATAGTTCCAATTTCAGCAGTATACGCCGAAGCACTACGTCCAGCAATTACAATAGCCGTAATAAGGGGAGCTAGTTCACGAAATACTGAGATAGAAACCATATCTACTATAAATATATTGGCACCAAACTTAGCAAGCTGGTCAGCCCCTTGATAAGCTATAACTAAACCCACCAAAAAAGAGGTCAATCCCACTATAGGCAGTGCCCCTGCACCAGATTTTCTATGTGAGCAAGTGTAGCTTTGAATCTAAACTGCCACGGAGTTAAAACAAGTCTAGAAGATTGGATTATACTCTCTCCAAAGAATGAAAGAAAAAGAAAAAAACCACTAAAAGGATCTATTATTGATTTTCCTATTTTGTTTACAAAACGAGTTAAGAAGAACTCTTTATTTGTATCTAATTTTGGCTTTTGACGTAAATTTTTTCTTGCAAAGTAGAGAATTTTTTCAAACTCTTTATCTACTCCAGTGATAGTAGCAGAACATCCTCTTTGTGTAAAAAAAGAGACAAACTCTACGAGTAAAAGTGCCCCTGCAAAGTCAAGAGATTTCATTGTAGTACAATCAATCGCTATAAAAGAGAAATTTTTCTGCTTCACAGTTTTTACTTTAGAGTAAAATCCCTTTATGCTTTTCTTTTCAAAATTTCCTGATATCTTGATTTTACATGTAGACTCATCTACATGTAAAACCTCAAAGTTGCCCATACTTTGCCTTTTAGAAATATTTTATTTTAATTCGCCCCAATTCTTGCCTATGCTAACACTTACTTCCAGCTTTACTTTTAACGTATATATATTTTTCATAATATTTGCTGCTTTTTCTGCAAACTCTTTTGCTTTTTCTTCTTTAACTTCAAAAATAAGCTCATCATGTATTTGCAGTAACATTTTAGAATCATCATCTAAAATTTCATCTTTTATTTTTAACATAGAGAGCTTTATCAAATCAGCCGCACTTCCTTGAAAGCGAGTATTGACTGATTCCCGCTCATACATAGGAACTTGCATTCCATTTGCATTTTCAAAGTCAAAATAACGTCTTCTTCCTAAAAGTGTTTCAACATAACCTATCTCTTTTGCCGAATCACTTATGCTTGTAAGATAACTTTTAACGGTTGAAAAAGACTTAAAATAGTTTTCTATATAACCCTTTGCTTCAGCTTGGCTTATACCCAAAGTTTGAGAAAGTTTTCTTGCACCCATACCATAAAGTAGTCCAAAGTTTATACTCTTTGCTACCCCTCTTTTTTCATCAGCTTCTTCTTCCCCAAAAAGCTTCAGAGCAGTTTGCCTATGAATATCCAAGTCATTATTAAACGCAGTTAAAAGTGCTTCATCTTCACTATAGTGAGCCAAAAGTCTAAGCTCAATCTGAGAGTAATCAATACCTACAAAACTATAACCATCTTTTGCTACAAAACCGTTCCTTACCTCACGTCCAAGTTTTGAACGAGTTGGTATGTTTTGCAAGTTTGGCTCTTTTGAGCTTAGTCGTCCTGTCGCCGTTCCTGTTTGTAAAAAAGAGGTATGTATACGGTTGAGAGTTGAGCTTTCTCC
>DQTM01000221.1 GCA_015662785.1 Sulfurospirillum arcachonense
ACCAATAAGGTGGCTTAAAATTTTTACTAAACACCCCTTAAGCACAAGCATAGGTAATCTTTAGAAATCTCTATTGCATAATTTGGGTTTAAAAAATAAAAATAACTTTTTTTCAAAGCCTACACCATAGACTTTAAAGAGTAATAATGTAACGACTTGTAACAAGTTAGTTTTAATACTACTTGCATCTAAAAATTATAATGTTATAATGTTCGAAAATTAATGAAAAGGACAAAAAAGTAATGAATAGTAATAACTATGATATAATTATTATTGGTGGCGGTGCTACAGGAAGTGGTATTGCACTTGATGCAAGTTATAGAGGTTTTAAAACTTTACTTTTAGAAAAAAATGATTTTTCAGAAGGAACTAGTTCAAGAAGTACAAAATTAGTTCATGGTGGTGTTAGATATCTTGAAGCCGCTGTTAAAAAACTAGATATAGATCAGTTTAATTTAGTAAAAGAAGGGCTAAAAGAGAGATCAAGACTTTTGAAAAATGCTCCACATCTCTGTTCTCGTCTTACGCTTGTTACCCCTATATATAAGTTATGGGAATTACCTTATATGTTTGCAGGTCTTACCATGTATGATTTAATTTCTGGTAGAAGAGGATTAGGAAGAAGCTCTATAATTTCAAAAAAGAAAATGATAAATAATTTTCCAAGTATAAAGAAAAAAGGACTTGTAGGTGGTGTGAAGTATTATGATGGCAGTTTTAACGATGCTAGATTAAATATTTCACTTTTGCAGTCTGCCAAAAAATTTAATGGTGATTGTAGAAATTATCATGAAGTAAATGGATTTTTATACACAGATAAAAAAATATCAGGACTAATAGTTAAAGACAGTATCAATGATAAAGAATTTGAAGTACATGCACCTATTATCATTAATGCAACAGGAGCTTTTTCAGATAAAGTGAGATTACTAGATGATAAAAAGGCAAAAAAACTACTTGATATGAGCTCTGGTATACATATTGTTTTAGATAAAAAATATTTGCCTTCAAAAGAAGGCTTAATGATACCAAAAACTGAAGATGGTAGAGTTTTGTTTATACTTCCTTGGATGGGTAAGTGTTTAGTGGGTACAACAGATGAGCCAACAAAACTAAGCGAACATCCTGAAGTTGCCCAAAAAGATATTGAGTATATATTAAAACATTTAGAGATATATTTTGATTTAAAAATAGACAAAAAAGAGATTCTTTCATCTTGGTCAGGTATAAGACCACTAGTGGCAGTTGAAAAAAATGCTTCAACTTCGAGTATAGTAAGAGAACACTTGATAATAAAATCTGACTCAGGTTTAGTTAGTATCATTGGTGGGAAATGGACAACTTATAGAAAAATGGCAGAAGAAGTTGTTGATTATGTTATCTCTGAATATGACTTAGAAAAGAAAAAATGTGGAACAAAAAAATTAAAATTAGTAGGAAGTGAAAACTTTACAAAAGATTTTAAAGTAGATTCTTTAGATGAAGAAACTTCAAAATATCTTATTCATATGTATGGTGATAAAGCAAATGAGGTGCCTAAATGTGTTTCAAAGATAGAAAAACTACATCCAAACTACGCTTATATAAATGCTGAAGTTATCTATACCATTAGAGAAGAGTTTGTAAAAAAACCTATTGATTTTTTAGTTAGAAGGTCAAATATAGCTTTGATTGATATAGAAGTAGCCAAAGAGATGTTAGATACAGTTTTAAATATAATGCAAAACGAATTAAATTGGAATGATAAAAAAGTACAAGATGAGAGAAAAGCTACTCTTTTAATATTAAATAACTCTTTATAATCAAAAGATAGCTAATAGTAGTTTTAAGGATTATTTAAAACTAGATAATGTACTATGACGAGATAGAAAAACAGTACTACTCTAATTTTGATTTGATGAGTAAAAGAGGATAAATTTTGTTTAATAAAAATGGCATACCTTTGTATGTTCAGCTTAAAAATATGCTTTTAAAAGATATAAGAGAAAACTATAAACCAAACGATATTATTCCTGCTGAATTTGAATTAGAAAAAATTTATAATGTTAGTAGAATAACAGTTAGAAGATCCATAGAAGAACTTGTAAAAGAGGGAATACTCGTTAAAAAACAAGGAAAAGGAACTTTTGTAAAAGAGCAAAAAATTCTTTATGATGCAAACTCTATTGGGTCTTTAACGCAAAGATTAAAAAAACAAAATCACCATTTATCAACTGCATCAATTGAGTTTGAGATTATAACTGGTGACCATATGGTCAAAGAGTTATTAAGCTGTGATACTCTTTTATGTATTAAAAGATTTAGACTCTTAGATGATGTACCTTTTGCTTTAATGCTTAATTATTTTGACATAAATAGCGTTCCTACACTACAAAAAAAGTTTAAAGTAGAGTCTCTGTATACCTTTTTAAAAAATGAATATGCTCTAGAATTTTTTAGTGCCGAAGAGACTGTTAGTGCAAAAGCAGCTTCGAAAGAGGAAGCAAAAAAACTTGACATTAAAGAAAAGCATCCACTTCTTTCACTTCACAGGCTTTCACGAGATAGAAATGACAAACCAATGGAATTTTCAGATATACTCATAAAAGCAGATATGTATAAACATAAGATTATGCTTTCACATGAAAAAGTATCAACTACCTAATCTTTAAGTGATATAGATACTCTATTTTTCTCCAAATCTACACTTAAAATCCTAAGATTTTTAAACTGCTGATTTATGCTCATAACGTCCATAAGATGAGAGATACGTTTGTGTGAATACTCTGAAATATGCAGTAAGGCATCATTTTTTAAACCTATGTCAATAAAAGCTCCAAAGTCAGTTATATTTCTTACCACTCCGCTTACTATGTCTCCCTCTTTTAACTCTTCTATGCTCTTTATTTCTTCACAAAAAGAGACTTGTTCTAACTCTTCACGTATGTCAAACCCAGGTTTTTGAAGTTCTATGATTATATCTTTTAGACTTTCTACTCCACAATCAAAATCAAGTGAAAGTTCTTGAAGGATGCTAGAGTCTATATTGTTCAAATCAAACTTCTCTTTTATATGTTTTGCTACTTTATAGTTCTCGGGGTGAATTCCGCTGTTGTCTAAAAATGATTTACCATTTTTGATACGTAAAAAACCAACACTTTGCTCATATGCTTTGGCTCCCAAACCTTTTACTTGAAGAAGTTCTTTCTTACATGTAAAGCCTTTTATTTCATCTCTATAAGCTATGATACTTTTTGCTAACTTTTCACTAATACCTGAAACAAAAGAGAGTAATTTGTATGAGGCAGAGTTCAAATCTACTCCTACACGATTTACTAAATTAAAAGTAACTGCACTAAGTTTTTTAGCTAAGTCACTTTGGTTTACATCGTGTTGGTACTGCCCAATACCTAGTGATTTTGGGTCAATCTTTACTAAAGTTGCCATAGGGTCACGAAGTCGTCCTGCAATAGAGATTGCACCACGAATGGTTACGTCTAAAAAGCCATACTCTTCGTTTCCTATTTTTGAAGCGGAGTAGACTGAAGCACCTATCTCGCTCACTACCGCATACTTTACAGCTAATGTGTTTTGGGCTATTAAATCAGATACAAAAGTAGCACTCTCTTTAGAACCAGTTCCATTACCTATGGCAATAGTAGTTACTTTGTACTTTTTGATTAGGTTTAAGACTATCTGTGTTGCTTTTGAGGTATCGCTTAAAAGGTAAATAACATCAGAATCCAAGTATAGACCATTTTCATCTATAACGGCAAGTTTACAGCCTGTTCGAAACCCAGGATCAAGTCCAAGTATAACTTGACCAACTAAAGGTGGTGTTATCAAAAGCTCATTTAGATTTTTACCAAATAGGTTTATAGCCTCGTCACTCGCTTTTTGTTTTAAGGCTGAAAGTAGTTCTCTTTTTAAACTTGGAAGTAATAGTCTTTTTAGTCCATCTTTGTAAGCCTCAAAAACATACTTACTTGAAGAGTTGGCATGTTTTGGGATACGGTACTGTTTTATGCCACTTATGATGTACTCTTCGTCTGCTTCTACTTTGAGAGTTATCTGTTTTTCATTCACAGCTCTAAATATGGCTAAAAGACGATGTGATTTTAAGTACGTTACTTTTTGGTTTATCTTTGCCAAATCTTTATATAGTCCATTTTCTTCAAAAGTTTTTGTTTTTTTAGTTACAAGCTGACCATAATTTAGTAGGTTTTTTCTAAGTGCTTCTTTTGTTCGTATCTCTTGAGAATAACGCAAAGCTATAATGTCTTTTGCTCCACTTATAGCATCTTCTACACTCTTTACATGTAGACCTAAAAAACCTTTTGCTTTTTGTTTTATCTCATCTGTTGAGAATCGCATAGAAGAGATGAGATTGGCTAGTGGTTCAAGTCCATGTTTGACAGCTTCGTCTGCTCTTGTGCTTTTCGTACCTTTGTGTGGTTCATATATATCTTCTAAAGAGGTAAGAGTGGTGGCTTTGTCAAGTAACTCTTGAAGTTTTGAAGTTAAAACCTCTTTTTCTTTGAGTATATTTAAAATTTCTTCTTTTCTCTTAATGAGTTTTTGAGTATATTCATATACTTCTTGAAATTTTAACAATACTTCATCACTTGCATTAGAAGTCATGTCTTTTCTGTACCTTGCTATAAAAGCAATGGTACAACCATCTTCAAGCATATTTATAATGTTTTTTATGCTTTTTTCATCTAAATTTGTTTTTGCTTTTACTATATCTATAATATTGTTCATTTTTACCTAATCTTTTATTAGCTCAAAGAAGAGCTTTAATATCTTCTTCTATATCAGCTGGTTTGGTAGCTGAACCATACCTATCTATGACTTTACCATCTTTGTTTATTAGAAATTTTGTAAAATTCCATTTTATACTTTCACTTCCAAATATGCCTGTAGCTTCTTTTTTTAAGTATCGATACAGTGGAGTTGTAGAATCTCCATTTACATCACTTTTTGCAAACATATCAAAACTAACACCATAAGTTAAAGAACAAAAAGATTTGATTTCTTTGTTTGTCCCTGGTTCTTGATCTGAAAATTGATTTGATGGAAAACCTAAAATCATAAAATCTCTATTTTTATATTTAGTGTAGAGTGTTTCTAAACCTTCATATTGTGATGTGAAAGCACATTTACTAGCAACATTAACAATCAATAAAACTCTGTTTTTGTACTTAGACATTGATATCTCTTTCCCGTCTATATCTTTTACATTAAAATCATATATACTTGTAGGTAAGTCTTTTGCACTTAACAGTGTTAAAGAAAACAGTAATAATGCTAATAGTCTATAAAACATGGCTTGCTCCTTAATTATTAAAATAGTATACCTATTTTTTCATTGCTTTGAGTATTTCATAAGTTTTACTAACATCATAAGTAGCACTATGATAAGAATTTTCATCAAAATCTATTTTGTAAAATCTGCAAGTTTCATCTAGTTTTGGATTTTTAACCTTGCCATTTTTATTCAGTGCTTTTACAATGTTACGGTTCTCTTTCATAGTGCAAAAGTGGTTTTCAAAGTTGACTATTTTATATAGATGTCTAAGTTCAAAGCTTATATTGTGAGCCACTAAAGTCTTAACACCCTTGCAAAACTCCACAAAATCTAAATCCTCTTTAAAATAGACACTATGAGTTTTGTCTTTTCTATACTCCATTATCATCTCTGGGGTGAGTTTATGTACTTCATAAGAGTACTTATTGACAGGATAACGAGAAAGATAATAACGATGAAACATCTCTTTTACAATATACTCTCCATCTTCAATTTCTATCTTTGCAGCAGCTACTTCTATTACATCATGTTCGTTCGTACTATTTGTTTCAAAATCTAATATTATCAATATACTTCCTTACGGTGAGCAATTCTAACTATGTAGATAACCAATTTATTATCTATTTTTTCATATATAACTCTATAGTTACGGAGTCTAAGTCTAAAAAATCCTTGCCATTTACCTTTAAGTTTTTTAATTTTACTACTTTTTATCATCTCATTTTCGTATCCTATGGAATATGAGTTTATAAAAGTTTCTATAGAAGTTATAACAAAAACTTGGATTTGATTGTCTAGTTTTTTAAGTTCTTTTAATGCACTTGGATGAAGCTCCAAAACATAGTCTGTCATAAACCTAACTCTTTTTTAACTTCTTCTAAACTAATCGTAGATACTTTTCCCTCATGTATTTCTTGTGAGCGTTTAAGTGCTATTTGTAAATCCAAAGTATCAAAGTATTGGCTAAGTGCTTCTGCAACAATATGACTTTTTTTCTCACCCAATTCTTCAGAAAACGTTGCTAACTCTTGAACTATCTGTTCAGGAAGTGTAAATGTTGATTTTAAAGCTTGCATATAAACTCCTTTTATATTCCTTATTATACATATAATTATATGGTTTGTAAAGTATTTAAATATTTGAGTATAACTATTGAAATAATAAGGATAAATTTAATATCTATAATAGACTGAATATATAATACATAAATTCAGTCTATTATAATTTTTCAGTTGATTCTTTGATACTTTATTTTTTTTATGAAGAAGTAGATGATTATTTTTTTCTTGTTTGGTTAATAAGTTCTCTACTTAAAATATACCAATTAAACCACCATTTTAAGGTATGAAACAGATTCAAAAGTAATTGTGACAAATATCATAAAAAGCTTGGGAATTGGGTCTTTTTTTTGCTACAATCATACCAATTAAAATATGAGGAGAATTACTGATGTCATTTATCGAAGAATATAACAACGATGTAGAAGCTAGAGCTAAGGATGGTGTTCCACCACTTCCTTTAGATGCTAAGAAGACAGCACAAGTGGTTGAATTACTTAAAAGTGGTAATGAGAACCAAGAATTTTTACTAAGTTTGTTAGAGGACAGAGTGCCACCAGGGGTTGATGATGCGGCTTATGTAAAAGCAGCTTTTTTAAATGATGTTTCAAAAGGTAACGCAACTTGCAGTGTTATATCTCCTGTAAAAGCAATTGAGGTTTTAGGAACTATGCTTGGTGGTTACAATGTGAAACCACTTGTAGATGGTCTTAGTAGTTCAGATACTATGATTGCACAAGCTTCTGCAAATGCTCTTAAGTATATCGTTCTTGTATATGATGCGTTTAATGACGTTGAAACTTTAGCAAAAACCAACTCTTATGCGAAAGAAGTTTTAACTTCTTGGGCAAATGCTGAGTGGTTTACTTCAAAAAAGAAAATGCCAGAAAAATGGACTGTAGCAGTTCTAAAAGTTCCAGGCGAAACAAATACAGATGACTTGAGCCCTGCAAATGAAGCATTTACAAGAAGTGATATACCTCTTCACGCAAACTCTATGCTAGTAACAAGACTTCCAGGTTCAATCGAAAAAATTAAAGAACTTCAGGCTGCTGGTCATGAAGTGGCTTATGTTGGAGATGTTGTAGGTACGGGAAGTAGTAGAAAGTCAGGTATCAACTCAGTACAATGGTTTATGGGGAAAGACATACCATTTGTACCAAATAAAAAAACTTCTAGTTTAATTCTTGGGTCTATCATAGCTCCAATTTTCTTTAATACAGCAGAAGATAGTGGTGCACTTCCGATTGAAGTAAATGTAGATGCACTTGAAACTGGTGATATTATAGATGTTTATACACTTGAAGGAAAGATTGAAAAAAATGGAAAGGTTGTTTCAGAGTTTAAATTAGCTCCAAATACTTTAGCAGACGAATATAGAGCTGGTGGTCGTATACCTCTTATTATTGGTCGTGGATTGACTAGCAAAGCTAGAGAATCTCTAGGAATGGAACCTGAAAATATTTTTGAAAAACCAAAGCAACCAAGTGATAGTGGAAAAGGTTATACTCAAGCACAAAAGATGGTTGGTAAAGCTTGTGGTATTGCTGGTGTAAGACCTGGTATGTATGTTGAACCTCAAACTTTAACTGTTGGTAGTCAAGACACAACAGGACCTATGACTAGAGATGAGATAAAAGAACTTGCAGCCCTTGGGTTTAATGCAGACCTTGTAATGCAAAGTTTTTGTCATACTGCGGCGTATCCGAAGCCTAGTGATGTTGTTTTACAGCATACACTTCCTGATTTTATTAAAAATAGAAGTGGTGTTAGCCTTAGAGCAGGCGATGGTGTTATCCACTCTTGGTTAAACCGTATGGTTCTTCCTGATACTGTAGGAACTGGTGGAGATTCACATACTCGTTTTCCTATAGGTATCTCTTTTCCTGCAGGTTCTGGTCTTGTTGCATTTGCAGCAGTTACAGGTTCAATGCCTCTAAATATGCCTGAATCAGTACTCGTTAGATTTAAAGGCGAACTACAACCAGGAGTTACTCTTAGAGATTTAGTAAATGCTATTCCTTATTATGCAATTAAAAAAGGACTTTTAACAGTTCCAAAGAAAAATAAAAAGAATGTATTTGCTGGAACTGTACTAGAAATAGAAGGTCTACCAAAACTAAAAGTAGAACAAGCATTTGAACTGAGTGACGCAGCAGCAGAGAGAAGTGCAGCAGGTTGTAGTGTTCAACTTGATAAAGAGCCAATTATAGAGTATTTAAAATCAAATATAGTTTTACTTGAGTCTATGATAAAAGCTGGTTATGGTGATTCTGTAACTATTCAAAGAAGAGCTGATAAGATGAAAGAGTGGATTAAAAACCCTGAACTTGTCAAAGCCGATAAAGATGCCCAATATAAAGAAATCATTGAGATTGATTTAGCAGACGTAAAAGAGCCGATTTTATGTTGCCCAAATGATCCAGATGATGTTGCAACTCTAAGTGAAATCCTTGCAGACCCTAAAAGACCTCACAAGATTGATGAAGTGTTTGTAGGAAGCTGTATGACTAACATAGGTCACTATAGAGCTCTTGGTGAAGTTCTTCAAGGTGAAGGTCAAGTTCCAACAAAACTTTGGATAGCACCACCAACAAAAATGGATAAAAATCAACTAATAGAAGAGGGTTACTACTCACTATTTGGTGCAGCTGGAGCTAGAGTTGAAATTCCAGGATGTTCACTATGTATGGGTAACCAAGCAAGAGTTGCTGACAATGCTACTGTGTTCTCAACAAGTACAAGAAACTTTGATAACCGTATAGGAAAAGGTGCTCAAGTTTATCTTGGAAGTGCAGAACTTGCAGCACTTTGTGCTCTTCTTGGACGTCTTCCAACTAAAGAAGAATATATGGACATAGTTCCTAAAAAACTAAAAGGCAAAGAAGACAAAGTATATAAGTACCTAAACTTCAATCTTATAGAAAATTATGAATTAGCTGATTCATAAACTGAAAAGGCTATCTGTTATGCAGATGGTCTTTCTACTTCTATATCCCATAAAACTGAAACTCCATACTCTTTATCTAAAGCGATATATTTAAAATACTCTTTTTGGGCTTGATAGCTATAAAGCCTAACATCAACATCTTCACCTTGAAGTAGTTTTTTTACTTCAAAGATTCCAATTCCTCTTTTCCCCCATTTTAAAAGTGAGTTTCCCCATATGCGAAATGAACAAGTAGCCTCTTTTTTTAGCTCAAAAACTTCACCATCTTCACTATACCAGCTAGCATTGCTACATGTATAGACTTTTGCACTTTTACCGTTGACCTGCTTTTTTTCCATGATAACTGTACCATCAGCACAGTATGGGCATTTTCCTACTATAGACATCATAAAATCCTTTACATGTAAATAGTAACTAAATTTGCCTAGAAGAGTAAAAAATATGTCAATTTGAAATATTGTCCAATATGTGAGAAAAGCTAAAATCATATCGTTTTAAGTTTTTATTTTCAAATTTTGAGTATTGTGTGTAGTCGATAAAGTTCCAATCATCACCGCTAAAATACTTCAAAAATTTCTCCGCTGATGTTCTATTCATCAAAGAGACCTTATTTAGATAGACACTTGAATCAAAATCTATGCCATTATGGTAATCATGTATAAGAGTAATAATCCAAGAACCTATCGCCATATGTCCACCAGCTATGCTTAGTACTTTACCATCATATACGCTTTGAACTGACTTTTTATCCCAATCCGTACCAGATGTTACAAAGTCAATATTAGGAACTATACCCATCCTAGACCAAATTAACGCATAACAGGAGTGCAAAGAGGCGTAAGATTTGAATTTAAAAATATGCAGGACTGCTTCTTGCAATTCA
>DQTM01000125.1 GCA_015662785.1 Sulfurospirillum arcachonense
TTATCATTTGCAGCTTTTGAATCATAACTAAGAAGAAAATCAACAAAACTTCCCTCTTCTCCTTTTAAAGAATTATACAAACCATAACTACTGGCCGCCATTGGGTCTATCATAAAAAGATTACTGTTCATTTGAACTCCTTACATGTAAACTAAAGCAAATTTTATGCCTTATTTTATTACAATAACAAAAAAATAGGAAAAACAATGAAAGAACTTTTTGAACACTATGCAAGTATAGTTATTTTTTTACATATACTATCTGCTGTTATTTGGGTTGGTGGTATGATTGCTATCAGATTTGCTGTGCATCCAAGCCTTCAAAGTATAGATGACCCTCAAATCAAACTTGGTAAAACTCTACAAATAGTAGGTAGACTTTTCCATATAGTATTGCCATTTATATTTGTGAGCCTTATTACTGCACTTATCATGATTATTGGGGCTGGTTTTAGTGGTGGGCTCGTGCATCTTAAAGAGGCTATTTGGACTATTATGACTCTGAATTTTGTCTACATGTACATTAAAAGATATAAAGCTGTAAAACTATTTGACAAAGGAGATTTAGCCGCTTCTAAAAAAGCAGTTGCCCTCTTACCTACTGTTTTACTACCAATAAACATAGTTCTAGGTTTAATAGCAATCTTTTCAGGGGTAGTTCTTAGGGGCTTTTAAACATCCTATATGCCATTACAAGGTTAAAACATAACTCACTTAACATCATAAGTTCCCAGTGAGAGATGATTTCTAAAAATGGCATACCCTCTTCTAAGTTTTCAAAATCTACGTTACATGTAAAGCCATAGTTCATATCAGGTGAGCCTATCTCAGGTAAGTCACTTGCATATATGAGTGAAAAAAGTATATTTGTATCTCTTTTGTGACGGCGAATTCTTTTTAGAGTTCCTGCATAATCTCTTTCACTCAACATGATTTGAGCGTGTATGTTGTGAGATAGAACGTTTCTAACAAAAGAAACTATATCAAAAAAGTCTTCAAACTGCTCACCAAGTCGTATCTGCATAAACTCTCTAAATGAGCTTTCAAGCCTTAAAGCTTCTACCGTTGCCATGCAAATACCTCTAAAAGCGTTAAACTCTACAAAGTATTCAAAGAGTGTAATCTCACTACTTTTGTTTGCATCATTCAACAATTCTTTTATGATAGCTGGATTAAAATGGTATATTTGAGACTCATCAAAAGTTCTCTTTACACTCAAATCATTTTTTGTCAAATCTTCTTTTTTTGATAAATTTCCAAAAAACTCGCCTACATGTAAGAAATAAAAATTTTGCTCTACTAAAAGAAGAGCATCATCTAAGAGGACACTATTTGACATTTAATCTCCTGATATATAGCACTTTTTCCCTCTTCGCTCATCGCGTGAGGTGTTAACATATTTGAGTCTTTATGACCTGAGTATAAAAGCATACAGTCATCTCTTAGATTTTCATCATTTTTGACTATGTAATCACATTCATAAGTCCCATTGGATAGCTTAATGGTTTGGTTATCTTTTAAACCTAGACATATAGGCACATAAAGAAATTGATTTGTTTTAAACTGAGAATTTAGAGATTTATTGTACTTGGAGTTAAGAAGATAAAAACCCTCTTCCAAATCTTCTTCTTTAAAGTCATCATAAAAATCATCAAAAAATTCAAACTTACCGCTGTCAGTATAAAACTCTTTTTCATAAGGTATGCTCTCATATATTTTAGATATAGCTCGTCCATCTCTTAAGGTAGAATTTGAGTTTTTTATCTCTTTTATATACTCTTTTTCACTTTTAAGCTCAACTCCAAGTTGCTTACAAAGCTCATACTCACTAATACCTATGTTGGTATCACTTATCTTTGGCATATCTCCTACAAACTCTTGTCCGTATGATAGCTTTAAATCATTCTTTTCCAAAAATGTTTTTGCTGGGATTATGAGGTCTGCCATTTTGGAAGTCTCATTTTCATATAAACCAAAATAAACTACAAACTTAGCTTTGCTTAGCCCCTCTTTTATTTTTGGAGTACAAGGTGTCTGATTGACTGGACTTCCACCTTGTATAAAAACAAAATCATAATTTGAAAAGTCAATAGTTGGCTTGTACACAGTTTTTTTATTTTTACTTTGAAATGGTTTAGCATATCCAAAATCACTACTTGAGAGATATCCAACGCCACACCCAACTTTACCAAATAACCCGAGCATTGCAGCAAAAGAGTCGATGGATCTAAAAACACTATGCCCAAAGCTATATTTTTGAGGACCAACTCCAAGTAAAAATGATACTTTTTTCCCTTTTATAATTGAGAGTATTTTCTGAGCTTCAATCATACATACACCACTTCTATACTCTAACATAACGATAGGTTGAGAGTTAACAAAGTCTATAAAATAATCAAAATTTTCAGTACGATTTTCTATAAACTCTTCATCATCCATCTGTTCCATATAAGCCATACGAGAAAGTAACATAGCTAGATATATGTCTCCTCTTGGTTTTATGTTTACATGTAAGTCTGCTTTTTTAGCAATATCGGTTTTATATGGGTCTATGACTATGATAGTCTTGCCCTTTAGAGCTGGAAGCATATGAGAATTAGTTACACTTGGATTTCTCCCCCAGATAATAACCACATCACTTTTTTCAACTTGGATAGGACCCCAAGTTAAATCAACTCCTCTTCCCTCTTCTATACCAAATGAGCCAGCACCCTCACATAAAGAGCCCTTTGCTATATCAGAGTTCGCAAAAGCTAACTTTGTTATACCTTGCATGACTCCTAGGTTTCCACTACCTTTGTAGTACAGGCTATTTTTATCTTTTTTTTCTTTTACTATAGATATAGCCTCTTCTATACTTATCTCTTTACCATGAAGTGTAGGTTTTTCTATACGAGCAAACTTGTGAAAGTTGTTCATATGATGACAAAGATAACCTTGTGTAATTGGATGAGCTTTTTCACCTTTAAGGTTTAGCTTATCATCAACTTCTATGCTACACCCATCAAAACAATCAAGTGGACAAGTTGTTATCATAGGACTATTTAAACTCTATCTTGAGCAACTCTGAAAAACGTTTAGGTGCTAGTATAATTATCTCTGTTTTATATGAAGAGATATTTTGAGTATCAACTACACTCCAAATTTTGTCTACTTTATAACTGCTTTTTTTACCATTTATGTATATTGCACTATTTTTTGCTTTATCAACATCTTCTTTTGAAAGAAAAATAGTGAGTTTTCCTTTTGATATATCATAAGCATCTACTAAAGGTGTTCCTACGTTTACAAAATCACCTTTGTTTACATATATTTTGTAAATTAGAAAACCTTTTTTAATATTGACACTCTTTTTTTCTATAGTATCTTCTAGAGAAGCTATTTTAAACTCTAAATCACTTATAGATACTTTTAAATTTTCTAATGAATTTTCCAAGCTTAAGACTTGGTTACTTGCGTTTATAAGGTTTATAAGCTCTGCATCTTTACTTGTTCTTGATTTTGTTTTCAAATCTTTTATTTTTTTATAATTAGATTCTCTAATACGCTCCACTTCTCTTGAGTTTCGCACATTTTTACTTGTTAACTCCATGGTTCTAGTTAGGCTTGCAAGTTTTGTTTTTGAACTTTTTAACTCTTTTTTGTTTAACAAATCATCTATTTGGAGTAAAATTCCTCCATTTGATACTTTTCCTTCTGCCTCTTTAAAAGCAGATATTATTTCCCCACTTGCTGTTGCTTTTATGGAGTAGGCTTCGTAAGGCTCAACTTTGGCATAATAAATGCTTGCATTTAGGCTAAGGGCTAAAACAAATAGGCTTAACAGATATTTCATATATAGTTCCTCTTAATTAGTTATTTATCTGTTATTATACAAAAGTTTATGTAAATGAGGGTTAATCAAATGAAAATACTTATCATTGGTGCTGGTGGAGTTGGTGGGTATATTGGTGCTAAACTAATCAAAAGTGGCTATCTTGATGTAACAATCATAGCTCGTGGAAAACACCTTAAAGCTATAAAAACTAACGGTCTCACAATACAAGATGAAGATAAAAAATTCAACATAAATACCTATCATATAACAGATGATATAACACAAAATGAACCTTATGATTTTGTGATAGTTACAACAAAATCTTATGACATTATAGAAGCATTAGAGAGTGTAAAAAGCTCAATCACAGACAATACAATTCTTATGACAACAGCAAATGGTGTTGGCTATAAAGATAAAATAAAAAAACATTTTCCTAAAAACCCTATTTGTGAAGCTTGTATATATATACTTTCAAACATTACAAAACCAGGAACAATAAAAAAATATGGTGGAGTTTTTCAACTCTTCATAGGCTCAGATGAAATAGCTCCAAAAAAACTTGAAGAGATTTATCATATTTTTAATAATGCAAATTTAAAAACAAAAATTTCACAAGATATAAAACTGCAATGTTGGAGAAAATATCTTTTCATAAGTGCATTTGCTACGATGACTAGCTTTTACAATGCAAGTATGGGAGAAATTGTAAAAGAGCATGAGCGTGAATTAAGAGACGTTTTAAGCGAAATTATAGCATTAGCAAATAAAAAAGGCATTAACCTCACTTCAAAAAACTTAGAAGATTCAATAAGCCAAGCAAAAAGCAAGATTCCTTACAATGCAACAACTTCTATGTTATTGGATTTTAGAAACAAACGAAGAAGCGAAATAGATTCTCTTACTGGTTATGTTTGTATTGAAGGTGATAGACTTGAAGTAAAAGTAGAAACCATAAAATCTCTTTACAAATGGCTTCTGATTAAAGACATAGAGAACAGTTAACCTTGTAAAATTATATCTTCAAGTTTATCAAAACTATCTATGCCTTCATCCAATAAGTTTATATGTTTAAAATCAACCTTAATCTTATCATGCTCTATAAGTGAATCAAATATAGATATATCGATGTCAACATGCTTATCAAGGTGAAGAATCAAAAAGTTATCACCAAAAACTCTTACTATAATACTATCTTTATAGTTATCTGATATTTTAGTAGCTATATCTTGTAAAAACTTATCACCCTGTTTCCATCCATGCTTTTTGTTGTACATTCTAAAATTTACAATATTTAGATGATGTGCACAAATAGTTTTATAGTTATCTCTATGAGTCAACAAAAATTTAAAATAGTTAATATTAAAAAACCCTGTTAATTGATCTCTAAAGTAGTATGAAAATCGTATCTCTTCAATCATATTTTTTGGCATTTGAGATATGTCATTTGAAAGCTCTTCTTCCATAAAAATTTCTTTTACTACATCTACAATGTCAGGATTAAATAAAGTACCTCGTCCATCTTCAATAATCTCTAGTGCTTGTTCTTTACTCATTGCTTTTCTGTAAGCTCTATTTGTCGTCACTGCATCATAAACATCAGCTATAGATATAATCTGAGATAAAAATGGTATCTCATCACCTTTAAGGGCATATGGATAACCACTACCATCATATCTTTCATGATGATGAAGAACTATAGAAGCTAAGTCATAAAATGGTTCACGTGATAGTAATTCTGAACCTGTTTTTGAGTGAGTCTTTAAAAGCTCATACTCATTAGAAGTTAAAACTTCAGGTTTTAGTAAAAGTGCATCTGGGACTTCTATCTTGCCTATGTCATGCAACATACCTGCTCTATGGATTAAATGTTGATCATCTTCACTAAGCCTTAACTTTTTTGCGATTAGTACAGCATAATTTGCAACTCTTTTACTATGTCCTGCTGTGTAACTATCTCGTCGTTCCATCATATCTACTAAAGAATAAATACTCTCTTCATAATTTCTAGTTTTCTCATCAAAATACTTTCCACTTCTATATCTTGCCCGCAAAATTAGTGCTAAACCAACTAACCAAGTAGAAAGATAAGTAAAAATCAAGAAGTAAAGATTGTTAGGATTATACTCTTTTAGAGTTTGTATTTTCATACTTATATTGACATTACCAAGTATATCACCTACTTTTTTATCATCGTGTATATGACACTGGATACAACTCTTATCGGCTAAGAGTGGTTTCATATAAAAAAGGTACTGTTTTTCGTCTCTAATATATTGTGTATAAAAATCTTTTTTCTCATTTTGAACATTTTTGATGACTCTTTGTATACCTGTGTCTAAATTAAGCATATCATCGTCAAGGTAGTTACCCTCTATCTTTAAAACTGAACCTTGTTTTTTCGCCATACTATAAATGAGATTTCTAAGTGAAAAATCTGTTTTTATATCTAAACTATGATTCTTTTCTCTAGCTTTTGCTTTTTGTGCAAATGCCCAAACCATAAGCTCTTCTGCCTGCTTAGTAGCAGTTTTGGCTTTAGTAATTGTATTGTGATATATATGAGTTTGTTCGTTACTAAGTTGGTATGTGAAAAA
>DQTM01000062.1 GCA_015662785.1 Sulfurospirillum arcachonense
GTTATGTTAAATCTAAGAATTAAATCCAACTTTAAATCACTTAAAAAATTCTCTTCGAGATTTCCTTCATAAGAACTAGTCATATACTCATCTACAACATCAAAATGACTACTTACTCTTAAATCACCAACTAAAATCTTAAAAAACTTTTTTCTAAAAGATTGGTCTATATCAGATGAACTTGCATCTTGAAGGGCTATTTTAGGTAATCTATCCATCTTTTTCACTATCTCAACTGTTGCATCATATGCAAACATAGAACTTACTAACGCAATTATTACTAACAATTTTTTTATCATTTCTACTCCAATATATCTTTAAAAACTACTTTCATATTAAATACCTCACCATTTTGAAATGGAGGGAACTCAATATCACGCATCTCTTCGAGAAAATCACGAAGTTTTGCATTAAAAGCATCATTATATGATAATGTTTCTATTTTATAACTAAAATTTCCTAACTTATCTACACCTATAATAACTTCTGCAATATTACCAGAAACAGTATCTATCGTCTCTTGCCAATTTGAATCTAAAATATCTGCTATTTTACCTCTAAACTCATCATAAATACCATCTTTTTGAGTTATTATTAGACTTTCTTGCTGTTCAAATTCTAGTGCTTTTGTAATTTTCTTTGCTTTATCATCTTTAACTACCTCTTCAACCTCTTTTTGAACTATCTTTTTTCTTATTTTTTTCTCTCTTTTAGGGCTCTGCTTAGGAAGTTTATCTAAATCTATCTTTCCAAATAGTTTTTTAAAATCTGGTTTAGTTTCACTCTTTTTAACTCTTACTGTTTTTTTCTTAGGAGTAGGTTTTGGTTTATTAACAGTTGTTTTTTTCTTTACAATCTTCTGTTTTTTCTTTTTAACTACTTTTTTCTCTTTTCTTTCTACCAGAGTCACATTAAGAAGATTTTTTTTACTTGCTGTATATTTAATGGTTTTTGTATTGTGAGATTGAAGCATATATATTCCGACTGCTACTATTATAAAGTATATTATGAAAGATAAAGTCCATCCTACTATAGTAGAAGTTGAAGAACTAGGCACTTTTTATCCGTTTGTTTCTAATGAAACTTTTGTAAATCCTGCTTCTTTTACACTTTTAAGTACGAACATAACATCTTTATACTGAAGTGATTCATCTGCTTTTATGTAAACAACAGTTTTATCTAAAGAAAATTTTTGGCTTATCAAAACAAAATTATCTGGAAATTCACTTATGGAAAAACTATCTCTTTTGAAATATACTCTTCTATCTTTTGTTATACGAAGTTCAATTTCTGGGACTCTTTGGATAACTTGTGATTTTGTTCCGTCTGGAAGTGTAATTTTTTCTTCATAAACCACTGCGGGAGTTGTAACCATTAGTATCGCTAGTAAAACTAGCATAATATCAACCAATGGTGTTATATTTAAATCTGGGGTTTCATCCCAATCAAACATCTTCGCTATCTCTTTGCATCATTGAGAGAAGTAGTTCTGTCTCTCTATGAATATATGTAACTACTTCATATGCTTTTCTTTTTATAAAAAGATTTGCACTATATGCTGGAATTGCTACAAATATACCAGCTGCAGTTGCTATCAACGCTTCACTAATAGCAGGTGCTATTATACTAAGTGATGCGCCACCTTCGCCTTGTCCTAAACCACTAAAGGTATCAAGAATGGAAACTACTGTTCCAAAAAGACCTATAAAAGGAGATGTAGATGCTATCATTGAGAGCACCCACAATCCTTGTGTAGCATTTTTTTCTGCTACACTTTTACATACATTTAACAGCTTTTCATTTGTCCCAGAGTGACTAGAGCATTTTTTCAAAATTGAATCATCTCTAACCACTTTAGAGCCCATAAGCATAGACTCTAACGAATTTTTTTCACGCTCAAGCCAACTAGAAAGGTAAAAATACCTACTAAACAATACTCCGAAAGTAATAATTATATATATTGACAACCATCCAAGTACAAAAAATGTTATGAAACTACTTCTACTGAGGTAGTTTAAAAGTATATCTATCCCTTCCATCTGTTAAACTTATCTCCCTGCTCTTGCTATAGACTCTATCTTAGCAGTTGCAGTAGCAATAGCAACGTCTGAATCACTCATACTTTCGATAAGCTTTTTAGCGTTCTCCAATGATGATGCGATTGCACCTTCACTACTACCACCAATTGCAACAGCACCATCAGCTAGTACAGTTACAGAGTTTTCATCTACTTTTGCATGTCCCCAGTTAATTGCAACAACCTCGTGTTTACCATCGTCTAATTCGATGTCAATTACACCAGCTTGTAACAAAGAAACAAGTGAAGCGTGACCTGGATATACTCCAAACTCACCTTCACTACCTGGAAGAGTTACATCTTTCACATCATCGCAAAAGATTTGACCCTCTGGAGTTACAATTTCTAATTTTAATGTATCCATTTAATTTCTCCTTTAACTTGGGCAAAAGCCCAAGTTAAATTCCTCTCACTAAAGCTACCGCTTTGCAGAGAGTGTTTTTATTTTATTTTTAACTTAGCTTTTAAGTTTTTCTGCTTTTTCTATAACTTCTTCTATTCCACCAGTCATATAGAATGCTGCTTCTGGAAGATCATCATACTTACCCTCAAGGATACCTTTAAAACCTGCAATTGACTCTTCTAAGCTTACATACTTTCCAGGAGTTCCTGTAAATACTTCAGCAACGAAGAATGGCTGAGAAAGAAATCTTTCGATTTTTCTAGCACGATCAACTACAACTTTATCTTCTTCACTAAGCTCATCCATACCAAGAATCGCAATGATATCTTGAAGATCTTTATTCTTTTGAAGAACAGCTTGTACATCACGAGCAACAGTATAGTGGTCATTACCAATAATCTGTGGATCGAGCATACGTGAGCTAGAATCAAGAGGATCAACCGCTGGATAGATACCTTTTTCTGCAATAGAACGACTAAGAACTGTTGTAGCATCTAGGTGAGAGAAAACTGCTGCTGGAGCAGGATCTGTCAAGTCATCCGCAGGAACATATACTGCTTGAACAGAAGTAATTGAACCCTTTTTAGTTGACGTAATTCTCTCTTGGAATTGTCCCATTTCACTTGCAAGTGTTGGCTGGTAACCAACTGCTGAAGGAATACGTCCAAGAAGTGCTGACATCTCTGCACCACTTTGAGAAAATCTAAAGATATTATCAATAAACATAAGAACATCAAGTCCCATTTCATCTCTAAAATACTCAGCCATAGTAAGTGCAGTAAGTGCAATACGATTACGTGCTCCTGGAGGCTCACTCATCTGACCATAACATAGTGCAACTTTATCCAATACATTAGAGTCTTTCATCTCATGGTAAAGATCATTTCCTTCACGAGTTCTCTCTCCAACGCCCGCGAATACAGAGTAACCGCTATGCTTAAATGCAACATTGTGGATAAGCTCCATAATAATAACTGTTTTACCAACACCAGCACCACCAAATAGTCCTACTTTACCACCTTTTGCATAAGGAGCAAGCAGATCAACTACTTTGATACCAGTTTCAAAAATTTCACTTTTTGTACTTTGATCTTCAAATGGTGGTGGATCTCTGTGAATTGACCAAGTTGCAGTTGGCGTTACAGCCTCACCTTCATCAATAACATCACCAATAACATTAAAAATTCTACCTAGAACTTCTTTTCCTACTGGAACTTTAATTGGTCCACCTTGAGCTACTGCAGTAACCCCGCGAGTTAGACCTTCACTCATATCCATTGCAATTGTTCTTACACGATCATCACCAAGGTGAGCTGCAACTTCAAGTACTAGCTTTGTTGCTACACCTTCTACTTCATAATTAACTTCAATAGCTTCATTTATCTCTGGAAGGTAGCCGTCGAAGTCAACATCAACAACTGGACCCATAATCTGACTGATTACTCCATTCATAAAAATTCTCCCTTATCTATTTCATTGATTCAACACCACTGATGATTTCAATCAATTCAGTAGTGATACTCTCTTGTCTAGCTTTATTATAAGCTAGAGTTAACTTGTCTACTCTCTCTGTTGCATTCTTAGTTGCATTTTCCATAGCTTGCATTCTTGCACTATGTTCTGCTGCCAATGAATCAATAAGAGAATAATACATATTATATTCAAAATATTTTTTCATTAAAGACTCTAAGATTGTTTCATCTTCTTCAGGTTCAAGCTCCATTAGTGATTTTGAATCAGACTCATACTCACTAGGAACATTTATAGGAACAACATGATTAACTTTTAACTCTTGAGAAATCATATTTAGATAACCGTTATGAACTAAAATAACTTTATCAGTTATTCCGTTCTTAAAGTCCTCTACTGCCTCGCACATAATCTCTTGCGCTTTCTCATAAGTTGGTGCTGAACTAACTCCTAAATACTCAGAATGAAGTTCTATGTCTTGAAATTTAAAAAAGGCTACACCTTTTTTCCCAACACCTCTTAAACGTACTTTAATTTTTTTCTCTTTGTACTCTGCTAAAAGTCTGTTAACTTCTTTAATAGTTTGAATATTAAAACCGCCACATAAACCTTTATCTGCTGTAACAAAAACAATATCTACTTTTTCAGGAGTGCTTATCTCTTCAAAAAAACGACTCTCAATTCCACCAATCTTATATTGATTGATTTTATAAGCTATCTCTGAGAGAACCTCATTAATCTTATCTGCATAGACTCTTGATTGTTGAGCAGCTAATTTTGCACGATTCAACTTTGCAGTTGAAACAAGCTTCATAGCCTTTGTCGTTTTTCTTGTGTTTTCAACACTCTTAATTTGTCTTTTTATATCTTTAAGGTTTGGCATTGTCTTTCCTTACTTTACTGCAAACGTTGCTTTAAACTCATTCAATGCTTTTGCCAATAGATCTTCAACCTCTTTATCTAATTTACCTTTACTTCTGATTTGCTCAAGAATTTCAGGATATTTAGCTTCCATAAACGGATATAATTCTGCTTCAAAACGAGTTACTTCACTAGCTTCTATATCATCAAGAAAACCTCTTGCTCCAGCATAAATAATAGCAACTTGTTTTTCAACAGGAAGCGGAGAGTACTGAGCTTGTTTAAGAATTTCAACCATTCTCTCACCACGCTCTAGTTGTTTTCTACTTGACTCATCAAGATCACTTGCAAATTGAGCAAAGGCTTGAAGTTCACGATACTGTGCAAGATCAAGTCTAAGAGTTCCAGCTACTTGTTTAGTAGCTTTAATCTGAGCAGCTCCACCAACACGGCTTACTGAAAGACCAACATTAATCGCTGGACGAATACCTGAGTTAAATAGATCTGACTCTAAGAATATTTGACCATCTGTAATAGAAATAACATTTGTTGGGATATACGCAGAAACGTCACCAGCTTGTGTCTCAACAATAGGAAGAGCAGTAAGTGAACCAGCACCTAACTCATCATTTACTTTTGCAGCTCTTTCAAGCAGTCTTGAGTGAAGATAAAAAACATCACCAGGATATGCTTCACGCCCTGGAGGACGACGAAGAATAAGTGACATTTCACGATATGCAACAGCATGCTTAGACAAATCATCATAAACTATAAGACCATGACGAGAGTTATCTCTAAAATACTCACCCATTGCAACACCAGCATATGGAGCTAAGTATTGAAGTGCAGCTGAGTCAGAAGCACCAGCACTAACAACGATTGTATATTCCATTGCTCCATGCTCTTCAAGTTTTTTAACAACTTGTGCTACAGTTGATTGTTTTTGACCAATAGCAACATATATACATATAACATCTTGACCTTTTTGGTTAATAATTGTATCGATTGCAACTGTAGTCTTACCAGTTTGTCTATCACCAATAATAAGCTCTCTTTGGCCTCTACCGATTGGCACTAGTGCATCAATCGCTTTAATACCAGTTTGAAGTGGCTCGTGAACTGACTTTCTTGCCATAATTCCATGAGCTTTTTCTTCAACAAATCTAGTTTCAGTTGCTTCTACTGGACCTTTTCCATCAATTGGATCTCCAAGAGAGTTAACAACACGACCTATCAGTGCATCACCAACAGGAACACGAAGTAGACGTCCTAGCCTTTTAACTGAAGTACCTTCTTTGATACCTTTTCCAGAACCCAAAACAACGATACCAACACTTGACTCTTCCAAGTTAAGTGCCATTCCTCTTTCACCATTTTCAAACTCAACCATTTCACCGGCCATTACATTGTTTAGTCCATAAACATTTGCAACACCATCTGCTGCTGAAATAACTTTACCAGTCTCTTCTACATCAACGTTAAGCTCAAAACTATCAATACGTTCTTTTATTATTGAACTTATTTCGTCAGCTTTCATTTTTGATCCCACGAACTGCTCCTTTACCTTTTTATTTTACTTTCTTCTTTAACTCGAACAAGTCCGAGTTAAATTCATCTCACTGAAGCTACTGCTTGGCAGAGAGTCTTTTTTTATTTTCTTATTTAGATTGCTTTTAAAATATGCTCTACCATTTGAGATTTTAGTCTGTCTAATGAAAAACTAACTTCAACACCCAAATCGTCTAGCTGAATTTTAATACCAGGATAATCACTTACCTGAGCTTTTAACTTGATATTTGCACTAAATTTCTTACTAAAATTCTCTTCTAATTTAGTAATTTGCTCTTTGCTAATTTCAAAGTTACTTATAACTTCACCCTCATAAGAGTTACTCTTAAGTGAAATTTGGTACTTTAATTCTTTTGCTATTGTTGGAATCAACGTCAAACGATCATTTGCTGCCAACAACTTTATAAAGTTAATTACTTTCCCTTCACTTTTTTCTAACAAAGATAAAACAAATTCCTCTTTCTTCTCATTACTTAAATCAGGAGAGAGTATAATGTTATTAAATTTTGTAGAAGCAAATGCACTTGAAATTTCGTTTATAGATTTTTCAATTGAGTTTATCTCAGAGTCATTACAACTCTTCATCAAAGCATTTACATACTTTTTAGCAATAATTCCCTTCATTATGCAACCTTCTTCATAACTATCTTCACGAGCTCTTCTTCATCAATAGAAATAGCATCTTTATCAAACATCTCGTCTAAAACTTTTGCAACAACATCGCGTGCCATTCTACGTTTTTCGATTTGAGTCTTCTCTTTAAAGCCTTTTTCTAAATTTTGAAGTTCAACATCTGTATCATTAGCAACTTTTACTGAAAGGAGCTGTGCTTCTTTCTTTGAAGTTTCTACCAAAACTAAAGCATTTGCTTTTGCCTCTTCAACTTTTGCTTGTGCAGCCTCTTTTGCAGTAACTGACTCTTTCACTTTAACTTGAATAGAATTTAACCTATCAGCGATACCTGCAATTCTACCCTTGTACGCATCTTTAACAAGATCTGCTAAAAGATAGTACATAATAGATGCAAATATAACAAAGTTAATAGATCTTACAACTATATCAGTTTCACCGCCACCACCACTTGCCAATAATAGAGCTGGTGATAGAAGAAGTAACATATATCTTAATTTCATCCAGGCCTCCTATATATTGCCAAGTTTTTGTTTGATGCTATCTCTAAAAAGAGGTATGTTTGCATTCAAACTTGCTTGAAACTCTGTTTTATCCGCTTCTAAGTCTTTCAAAAATAGAGTGTACTCTTCATCAAGTTCACTTTGTTTCTGTTCTACTTTTTTTGCGGCAATCTCTTTTGCCTCACTTAAAGCTGCTTCTCTAATCTTTCCTGCCTCTGCTTTCGCATCGTGGATAATTTGGTCAGCCTCTTTGTAGTAAACCTCAACATCACTGGTATTTTTACCTGCATTCTCCAAATCACGCTTTATAGAATCATTTCTGTTGTCAATAAACTCCAGAAGTGGTTTATAAAGTATCTTGTTGAGAAGTATCAACAAGGTGAAAAATACAGATCCAGTTACCAGCAAAAGTATTGGGCTAATGTCCAACATATTTTTGCTCCTTTGACTAGTAATCACTACCGAATTTAGTTATAACCACAAAGTAGTCATAACTAAAATTGTGCGGAGTTTAACATAAATAAGTAAAAATCTTTATTAAACGGTGAGAAATTATTTAATTTTTTCTAAAAAGTGGTTGATCGATTCACTATTTTCAAATTCAATTGTGATTGTGTGAGCTTTTGTTTTAGTTTTTAAACCAAAACTTTTTAGCTTTTTTTCTAATGAAAAAAACTCTAAAGGATTGATTATCTCTTTTGGCTTTTGATTATCACTTCTTTGTTCAGAATTTTTTAGTTTTTTTACAAGTTGTTCGGTCTCTCTTACGCTAAGTTTTTGACCAATAATGGTATTTACTACCGTTTCTTCATCTTGTGGATTTAATCCAACTATAACTTTTGCATGCCCTTGAGAAAGTTTTCCTTCTACGAGAAAGTTTTTTGTTTTTTCTGTAAGAGAAAGTAATCTTAATGTATTTGTTATCTGTGTACGACTCTTTTTGATAATCTCAGAGAGTCCCTCTTGAGTGATATTATACTCTTCAATAAGCTCTTTATATGCAACACCAAGCTCTATTGGATTTAAATCTTCTCTTTGAATATTTTCAATAATAGCAAGTTCACGAAGATTTTCTGATTCAATATCGGCAACTATGGCTCTTATTGTTTCAAAGCCTGCCTCTTTTGTAGCACGAAATCTTCTCTCACCAGCTAAAATCATATAATCATCATCTTTTTCAACAACTATGATAGGTTGTAAAAGACCATGTTTTTTAATAGATTCGCTAAGCTCTTTTATAGCTTTTTCATTAAAATATTTTCTTGGTTGGTATGGATTTGGTGAGATTCTATTGAGATTAATCTCTCTTACTAAATCTTGAGAATTTCCCATTTCTTTATTAAACGCATCTTCAACATCATCAAAAATAGCCCCTATTCCTCTACCTAATGCTTTTTTTGCCATACTATTTAATTCTCCTTTTCACTGAAGCTTGTACTTTGCACAGAATATTTCATACTTAACTCGCTAGTATAGAGTTTGCTAAATTTTGATAAGCTCTAGAGCCAGGTGATTGTACATCATAAAGAATAATTGGCTTTCCAAAACTTGGAGATTCTGCTAGTTTAATATTTCTAGGAATTACAACAAAATTAGATGTCTCTTCATCAACAAACAATTTGTTTTTAAAGTGTTGTTTCAAATCTGCAAAAACCTGCTTAGAGAGGTTATTTTGCGCACTAAACATTGTAGGTAAAAACCCTTTTATCTCTAATTTTGGATTTATTGTTCTTTTTATAAGTTTTACAGTATTTAAAAGTTGAGCTAAACCCTCTAACGCAAAAAACTCACACTGTATTGGAATAATAACAGAGTTTGCAGCACTAAGAGCATTAATTGTGATACTTCCTAAAGCAGGTGGTGAATCAATGATGATGTAATCATACTGATCTTTTATCTCTTCAATCTTATTTTTTAAAATAAGTTCTCTACCTTGTGTTTTTACATCATAAAACTCTTTTTCAACACCAACTAAACCTATATTTGATGGAGCAAGATGAAGCGTTGGAAGAGAAGTTTCTAAAATAACTTGTGAAAGTTTTTTTCTTCCTATTAAAACATGATATATATTGTATTCATAGTCATTTCTATGAATTCCTAGACCTGTTGTTGCATTTGATTGTGGATCAATATCAATTAACAATACTTTTTTTTCAGCAACTGCAAGGGACGCAGCTAAATTAACTGCTGTTGTTGTTTTGCCCACTCCACCCTTTTGGTTTGCTATAGCTATTATTTCTGCCACTTAACTATCTCCTTTTTAGAAGCAAAGCTCCTAAAAAATTCCTTGCACTAAAGCTTATGCTTTGCATAGGAATTTTCATCTTAAACTGTACACCCTTTTGTTTTCTACTTCTATCGAACCATCTTCTAGAAGCTTTGCATCTGCTAATGATTTTTTTTTACCGTCCAAGTGGAAGGTAAAACCAAGACTATTTTGAAATTCTATCTTATATTTACTAAAAACATTCTTCCATGAGATTTTTTTTGAGAGTTTCTCTAAAAAAAGTTCTACTAATTTATGTGGTGTTATTTGTACATCTAAAGTAGCAAATTGCTCTGGTGCATGGACAATGTTTATACCAATTGAGCCTATAATTGTGGCTCTAATTTTAGTTGTTATAACTCCACCTATTTTATGATTATTTAAATAAAAATCATTAGGCCATTTTATCCATGTTTTCGAGCCTAACTCATATAAAACCTCTTTTAAAAGATAAGAAAAATAGATAGAAATTGACTCTAATTTCAAATCTTTTGGTAAGTGTTTCTCTTCTACACAAAAAGAGAAATATAGATTTCCTTCATCACCTAACCAAGTGTTACCTCGACTGCCTACTCCATCACTTTGAAAGTCAACTCCAACTGCTAAAGGCGGCTTGATAGTACTATTTTTTATATTTTTTATTAAGTATTTATGAGTTGAGGGTAGATGTTTAAACCAAAGAGTTTCCAACTTCTAACCTTTTGCCTCTTATATAATCAACTGCACTCATGGCTTTTTTTGATGGTGGTTGAAGAGTTTTTA
>DQTM01000178.1 GCA_015662785.1 Sulfurospirillum arcachonense
TCATAAGAACCTAGATGTTATTTTTAAAGTTTTATTTTATATTATTTTATTAGAAATCTACATCAAAATATGGCAAATTGGTCATACAAAGCAGAAAAGTTTGATACAATAATCAAAAAAATGGAGAAAATTATGTCAAAAGTAGTTTTAGTAACAGGGGCAACATCAGGATTTGGAAGAGAAACAGTAAAAATGTTTGCTAAAGATGGTTGTAAGATTATTGCAATCGGTAGACGTGAAGAGAGATTAAAAGAGCTAAAAGAAGAGTTAAATGAGTGTGATATACATACAATATCACTTGATGTTAGAGATAAAAAAGAGGTTTTTTTAGCGATTGAAAATCTACCTTTAGAGTATAGAAACATAGATATTTTAGTAAATAGTGCTGGTCTTGCACTAGGATTAGAAAAAGCGCCAGATGCTCTTTTAGAAGATTGGGAAGTAATGATTGATACAAATATAAAAGGACTTTTATATATAACAAAAGCAGTAACGCCTATTATGGTAAAAAGAAAGAGTGGATATATATTTAATATAGGCTCTATCGCAGGAAATTGGCCTTATGAAGGGGCAAATGTCTATGGTAGCACAAAAGCATTTGTTCAGCAGTTCTCTTTAAATCTACGAACTGATTTAAAAGGAACAAATATTAGAGTTAGTAATATTGAACCAGGCTTTTCAAAAACAGAGTTTTCTAATGTAAGATTTAAAGGTGACGATAAAAAGGCAAATGCTATCTATGATGGTATACAACCTTTAGTTGGAGAAGATATAGCAAATCTTATATTTACTCTTTCAAAATTACCTCTACATGTAAACGTCAATACACTAGAAGTAATGCCTATAGCTCAAACATGGGCTGGTTTTGCATTAGAGAGAGATTGTTAATAATTTGTTTAAAAAATATTTATATAATTCTAAAAAAAGGCGGTTATATGACGAAAGAAAATAAACCAAACTTTAGTTGGACACTTCTGTTTTTCGCTTGGATAATAGCAACTATAGCGATGTTAGGGAGTCTGTTTTTTAGTGAAGTGATGGCATTTCCACCTTGCACATTATGTTGGTATCAAAGAATAGCGATGTATCCTCTGGTTATTATTCTTTTAGCTGGAATGATACCATTTGATAAGAGTGTTTTTAGATATGCAGTTCCATTTGTTGGAATTGGTTGGTTGTTTGGACTCTATCACAATTTACTACACTATGGTGTAATTCCAGAGAGTGCAAGTCCTTGTTCGCAAGGAGTTCCTTGTTCGGCTAAGTACATAGAAATATTTGGTTTTATCACAATTCCAATGCTTTCGTTTATAGCATTTTCAATGATAGCCATTTTACTTTATATGATTAAAAAAAGGAAAGATTAATATGTCTAAACAAAAATTAGTGATTTTTACAGCGATTGGACTGATAGCATTTTTTATGATAGCTGGTACGCTTTATAAAAACTATCAGATGGAAGAGTTTTCAGCAATGTCAAAAGAGAGAGCTGAGCTTTTTGAGCGACCTTACTCATGGAGTATTGGAAATAAAGATGCAAAAGTACATTTAGTTGAGTTTTTTGACCCAGCTTGTGAAACTTGTGCACAGTTTCATCCTTTAGTAAAGGATATTATGAAGAAAAATGAGGGAAAGATAAGACTTACTCTTAGATATGCTCCTTATCATCAAGGCTCTAAACAAGTTGTAAAAATGCTTGAAGCTGCAAGAAAACAAGGTAAGTTTACTGAAACACTAGAGATGATGTTTGCAACCCAGAAGTATTGGGCAAGTCACCATAAACCAAATCCACAAATGCTTTGGCAGTTTTTACCAAAATTAGGGCTTGATATAGATAGATTAATTAAAGATATGAAAGACCCAGCTATGGACAAGCTTGTAGCACAAGAACTAGCAGATGCAAAAGTTTTAGGAGCTACTAAAACACCATCATACTTTGTAAATGGAAAACCACTTCAACAGTTTGGTTATGAACAGTTAAAAGAGTTGATTTACTCAGAACTTTAAAATTCTAAAAAGAGTACACATAAACGTGCTCTTTTTAATTTCTCACATTAACTTGCTATTTAGATTTACAGTTATATAATTTATACTATGCAGTATTTTATATATACAATGATGATTTTTATTTTTTATGGTTGTTCTGTACAAAAGCAAGTTTAGATAAAGCAACTAGTGACTTATCAAATGTTGCAGGAGTTAGCCAAGAAGATATAGAAGGTATGAGAGCAAGTGGTATGGGGTGGGGAGAAATAGCACATGAACTTGGTGTTCATCCTGGTGTTTTAGGATTGGGTCATACTAAAGACAAAGCTAGAGAGCGTAATTCAAAAAGTTTTTCAGATGACACTAGTTTGGCATCTAGCCAAGGAGGAAAAGGATTAGGTCTTACAGGGAAAAGTCAAAGTAGTGGGAAAAGTGATACTGCAGGAAGTAATTCAAACTCTGGAAAAGGGAATAATTCAGGAAAAGGCGGCGATAAAAAGTAGTTTGCTAGTATACAAATAAAAAAAGGAGTCTATATGATTTTAAAAAATGTAATGATAAGCTTGGTTTGTGGTGTTTTGTTAGTAGGTACACAATCTTTTGCTAAACCAAATAAAGAGCACAAAGTTAAAAAAGAGAAAATGAAAAAACAGAAACATCTTTCTCCCGGATTGCAAAAAAAAGTTGCAAGGGGTGGTGAACTTCCTCCTGGTTGGCAAAAAAACTTGTAAAAGGTGAAGTGATTAGTAGAGATGTTTTAAAGCATGCTAAGGTTGTGCGTACTAGCGACTACTCAAAGAGCCATATAAAACAATTGGAAGTGAAGTTTATAAAATAGAAGATAAAATAATTAAAGTAATGAAAGCAACAAATATCATAATTGATGTTTTTGAGTTGTAGGAGAACTAAGAAGAGAAAGCCTGTTTCTCTTCTTTTTAACCCAAATTATGCAATAGAAAATTAAAAATATTATCTATCATTGCACTCAAGGCACATTCATTAAAAA
>DQTM01000223.1 GCA_015662785.1 Sulfurospirillum arcachonense
AAAGCTCGTATGTGGAGTATGGAAGATATATTTGATAAAGATGGTCTTGTTACTTGGGTAGAGCGAATTCATAAAAATGTAGATGGTGCAGAGTTCTTTTGCGAGCCTAAGTTTGATGGTGCTAGTATGAATCTTCTTTATGATGAGGGAAAACTAGTCCAAGCCATAACAAGAGGCGATGGAAAAGTTGGTGAAGATGTTACACAGAATGTCAAGACAATACACTCAGTACCATTGGAGATAAACTATTTTGAGCCAATAGAAATTCGTGGCGAAGTTGTTATAAAAATGGCTGATTTTGACATTATAAACAAGCAAAGGTTAGATGATGGAGAAGCTCTTTTTGCTAATCCCAGAAATGCAGCAGCAGGAAGCCTAAGACAGCTTGATAGCTCAGTCACAGCTAAAAGAAGACTGATATTTCAACCGTGGGGCATAGGTGAAAACCAACTTACTCAAACTAAACTCTCAAAGAAGATGGATTTTATCTACTCTTTGGGATTTTTAAAACCACCTATTAGCCAAGAGTGTAAAACGATAGAAGATATAGAAGAGTTTTACAAACAAGTTTTAGCTAATCGTGATGAGATAACTATGATGATGGACGGAATGGTCATCAAAGTAGACAATGTAGAACTACAAGAAGATTTGGGTTATACAGTAAAGTACCCAAAATGGATGTGTGCCTATAAGTTTCCAGCAGTTGAAAAGATAACTCGCATAAATGCTGTGACTTTTCAAGTAGGACGAACGGGCGTTATCACTCCTGTGGCTGAAGTTGAGCCAGTAGACATTGATGGAGTGACAGTTGAGCGTGCAACTTTGCATAACTTTGATGAGATAAAAAGAAAAGATATAAAAATAGGTGATAGCGTTATTATCATCCGTAGTGGTGATGTGATACCTAAAATCATAAAAGTGATAATTGAGCGACGTGATGGAAGTGAAGTAGAGATACAAAGAGCACTTAAGTGTCCTACATGTAAAGGCGAACTTTTGGATGAGGGTGCTTTGATAAAGTGTCAGAACTTGGAGTGTAGTGATAGGGTAGTAAACTCTATAACGCATTATGCTTCTAAAAAAGCTTTGCATATAGATGGCTTGGGTGACAAGATAGTAGAACAACTTCATAAAGAGGAGTTGATTAAAAGTGTAAAAGATTTATACTCTTTACATGTAGATCAACTTTTACTACTTGAGGGCTTTAAAGAGAAAAAAGCAGTTAAACTTTTAAAGGCTATAGAAACTAGCAAAGGTGTGAATTTAGATAAGTTCATATATGGTTTAGGCATTGAACACATTGGTGAAGTGGCGGCTAAAACACTTGCTTTAGAGTATGGTTTTACTTGGGTTGATAAAAAAGCAGATGAGATAGTAGAACTTGATGGATTTGGAAGTGAAATGAGTGAGAGCTTAGAAGAGTTTTTACATGTAAACCACGAAAGTATAATCGAGCTTCAAACAATAGTAAAACCAAAAGAGTTAGAGAAGCTTGAAGTAAAAGAGTCAATATTTACTGGTAAGGTTGTAGTAGTTACTGGAAGTATGAGCGAGAGTAGAGGGGAGATTAAAAAACTTCTTGAAAAACATGGCGCTAAAGTGACTGGTAGTGTCTCTAAAAAGACTAATTACGTTATATATGGTGAAGATGCTGGAAGTAAGTATGATAAGGCTGTAAGCTTAGGTGTAGAAACCTTGAGTGAAGAAGAAATGAAGGGACAACTTTGAGATTAGATATGTATTTGTTTGAGAATGAACTAGTACAGAGTAGAAACAAAGCTGGTGAGATGATAAAAAACCGTGAGGTTTTAGTTGAGGGTAAAGTTGTTACAAAAGCCTCTTTCAAGGTTAGTGAGAACTCTAATGTAACTGTTGAAGAAAAAATACAATATGTAGGACGAGCAGGAAACAAGCTAAAAGGTTTTTTACAAGGTTTTAGAGATTTACATGTAAAGGGTACTAATTGTCTTGATATAGGCAGTAGTACGGGTGGTTTTGTACAGGTTTTACTTGAAGAGGGTGCGTTACATGTAAGTGCGGTTGATGTTGGCAGTGAACAGCTTCATATTAGCCTAAGAGATGACAAACGAATAAAACTTTATGAACAGACTGACATAAGAGAATTCAAAAGTGATGAGAAGTTTGATTTAGTTACTTGTGATGTTTCGTTCATTGGTGTTGAGCAGATCTTAGATGACATAAATAGACTCTCAAATGATAAAATTTTGATACTTTTTAAGCCACAATTCGAAGTAGGAGTAGGGGTAAAAAGAACATCAAAGGGTGTTGTTAAAGATGAGTTTGCTATAAAAAAAGTTAAAGATAAGTTTGTAGCAAGTTGCTTTGCCCTTGGCTGGGAGTTACTATCAACACAAGAATCCATACTGAAAGGAAAAGAGGGAAATGAAGAGACCTTCTACTGTTTTAGTAAAAGATAACATTGATACTATCGCTATTGGTAGTTTTGACGGTATCCACTTAGGGCATATGCAGCTTATAGATAAGCTTGGTGATAACGGTGCATTGTTTGTTATAGACAAAGATCACGCGAATTTGACTCCAGGGTTAAAACGTGCAGAGTATTCAAAATACCCTTGTATGTTTTATCACTTTTTAAAAGTAAAAGATCTTAGTGGTGAAGAGTTTATAAATTTACTTAAAAAAGAGTTTTTAAATTTAAAAAAGATTGTTGTTGGTTATGACTTTCAGTTTGGCAAGAAACGTTCTTGCAATGCTACTGATTTGATAAAACTTTTTGATGGTGAAGTAGAAATTGTTGAAGAGTTTTTATATGATGGAGTGTCAGTACACTCTTCAGTAATAAGAGAAGCACTAATTAGCAAAGATATAAATACCGCAAATAGATTTTTTGGAAGAGAATACTCTATTATAGGTAGAGTAGTAAAAGGTCAAGGTTTAGGTAAAGAACAGCTCTATCCCACTGTAAATATTAAGACAGAAGATTACTTGTTACCTAGTGATGGTGTTTATGCTACTAGAACAAAAATTGGAGCTTCGATATATAAATCTGTCTCTTTTTTAGGAACTAGAGTTAGTACAGATTGTAAATATTCTGTTGAAACACATATATTGGATAGTGACATTGAAGTTGACGATGAGGTAGAGATATTTTTTGTGGATTACTTAAGAGAAAATAGAAAATTTAGTGATTTAAAAGATCTTAAAACTCAAATAACCATAGATATAGATAGTGCAAAGAGTGCTTTAAGCGTTTGTAAGGTATATCCTCGTGGATAAAGTTTTTTCAAAACCAATCAAAAAACAGTTTGAGTTCGATGAAAGCGTAGCAACAGTTTTTGATGATATGTTGAAACGCTCAATTCCTTTTTATAAAGAGGTTATAGCTTTGGTTTGTGATTTGGTTGAGCTTCATTGTAAAAGTGATGCTAAGATAGTAGATCTTGGTTGTTCTACTGCTAACACACTACTTCATCTGTATAAAAAATCTCATCAGTACAATTTAATAGGCATAGACAACTCAGAAGCTATGCTAGAAAATGCAGGTAAAAAAATAACAGCTTATGGTGCAAATATAGAGCTCATTAATGGTGATATAACAAAAGAAGATTTGAGTGGTAGTGATGTTATCATAGCAAATTATATGTTGCAGTTCATACGTCCTTTAGTTCGTGATAAGTTTGTAAAAAAAATCTATGATTCTCTTGAAATTGATGGAGTCTTTATTTTTAGTGAAAAAATTATCTTTGAAGATAAAGTTTTAAACAAAGAGATGATAGACATGTATTACGAGTTTAAAAAGAAACAAGGCTACAGCGAGTTTGAAATAGCACAAAAAAGAGAAGCTTTAGAAAATGTTCTTGTGCCTTATACTGAAGAAGAGAACAAAAATATGATACTAAATGCAGGATTTAAAAGTGTAGAATCACTTTTTAAATATGGGAATTTTATAACTTTTGTAGCTAAAAAATAGCCATATATAATTTTATTTACATGTAGAGTTGTTTATTGTAAGATATTTTATCTCTATAATATACTAGCATTAAATGCTTAGATATTTTTCTTGACATTACAATTTTTTTTGCGTATAATCTCCTTTTATAACACTTAACTATGGGAGCTTGAATCATCAGGCTGAGAGTTTATCTATGGAGATAATGACCGTTTTACCTGATTTAGATAATACTAACGTAGGGAAGCTTATACTTGTCATTCATCACTTCTACTCTCTTTTATCTATAAAATTAACTTTAGTGTTTAAGGGTCATATGTCTTTAAATAATAAAATTCCACATTTTGTACTTTGGTTGGGAGCTGCCATAAGTATTGCTGAGATAAGTGTCGGTGGACTACTTGCTCCATTAGGACTTGAAAAAGGTATATTTGTAATAATAATAGGACATTTAATCGGAGCTATTTTAATGTATTTTGCAAGTATGATTGGAGGGATATCCAAATTACCCTCAATGCAATCAAGTAGAATTTCATTTGGAAAATTAGGCTCTTGGGGATTTTCTATAATGAATATTTTACAGTTAATTGGATGGACTTCAGTTATGATAATTGCCGGAGCGACTGCTCTCAATGGTATTACAAAAGAGTTACTAAACTTTGAAATGTTTCCACTATTTGCTATACTTATTGGGTTGCTAATAATCTTTTATGTAAAAATGAAATACCAAGTTTTTATAAAAATAAATGCTATTGTAGTTTTTTCATTATTTATTTTATGTCTAGTTTTAGCTTTTGTTATATTTAAAGATACAAATGCATTACAGTATGAATCAACGCAAACTATGTCAATATCACTAGGAATAGAACTCTCTGTAATAATGTGCTTGTCATGGTTACCATTAATAGCAGATTACACATGTAAATCTGATAATCCAAAAGTAACTTCACTTCTGAGTGTTGGTGCGTATTTTGTTGGTTCATCTTTCATGTATATTTTAGGATTGGGAATTGTTTTATATACAAATTCACCAGATATTTCAACTCTATTATTACATTCTGGGTTAGGTTTAGTTGCTTTGTTTATTGTTTTGATGAGTACAGTAACTACAACATACTTAGATGTTTATTCTGCAGGTGAAAGTTTTTTAAATATAACAAAAAAGTTTTCAAAAGAGTCAATTATTATAGTTGTAACCACAATTGGAACTGCACTAGCTATATTGATTCCAATGAATCAATATCAGAATTTCTTGATTATGATTGGAAGTGTATTTGCTCCAATGATTGCGATTTTAATTACTGACTTTTTTATATTAAAAAAACGTGAAATTAGGGAAACACTAGATTTAATAATACTTCCAGTTTTTATTATTGGAGTCATTTTGTATAATCAAATGATTAGCATTGAGACATTTATAGGTTCTAGTGTTCCGGTCATAATTATCATAGGTATTCTAACTCTAATTGTAAGAAAAATAGAATCAAAAATAAAGGCAAAATAAATGAATTTATATCAAAAGGTAAAAAGTAAAAAACCATTAGTTTACTCTATAACGAACTATGTAACAGTAAATGATGTTGCAAACGCTATTCTTAGCGTTGGTGCTGCTCCTTTGATGGCGGACGATAAGGCAGAAGTTATCCAAATAGCCTCTTTTTCAAGTAGTCTAGTTATTAACATTGGAACACTCAACAAAAGAGTTATAAAATCAAGCATTATTGCGGGTAAAAAAGCAAATGAAGTTAACATACCTGTAATTCTTGATCCTGTTGGAGTTGGTGCTTCATCATTAAGAAATGATGCAGTTAAAAAACTTTTAAAAAAAGTAAAATTTGCTGTGATTAAAGGCAACCTTACTGAAATCAAAGCACTGTATTTACAAAAACAGACAACAAGTGGTGTTGATGTGAGTAGTAGTGATAAATTAACTACGGACAACTTAGAAGACACAGTCTCTTTACTTAAAAAAATTGCAATTGAATTAAACACAATTATTGCGGCAACTGGAGAAATTGACATTATAACAGATGGAATAAAAACCAATTTATGTTATAACGGAAATGAAAAAATGTCACTGATAACTGGAACTGGTTGTATGAGCGCAGGAATCATTGCCTCATTTTGCTCAGTCGATAAAAATTACTTAGATGCAACTACTAAAGCCATAAGTTTGATGGGGCAAGCTGGAGATATTGCACTTGAAAAATACAGAGGTTTAGGTAGTTTTAGAGTTGATATTATGGATGCTTTAAGTAATATAACAAATGAAGAGATTAAAGATAATGCAAACATTAAAACTCTCTAAAGAGGAACTTCTTTTATATTTTGTAACCTCCAAAGACCCCTATTCAAATAGGGATCTTTGTTATACAACTAAAGAAGCAATTCTTGGTGGTACAACTATTGTTCAATATCGTGAAAAGAGTAAATCTTATGAAGAAATGAAAAAAGAATGTTTGTTATTAAAAGATTTATGTGATGAATATGATATCAAACTCATAATTAACGACCATGTTAATTTAGCAAAAGAAGTAGATGCCCATGGAGTACATATAGGACAAGATGATGAAAGTTTTAAAAAAACAAGAGATGTAATTGGAATTGATAAGATTATTGGCGTAAGTGTTTTTAATGAATCTCAAGCCTTAGAAGCACAAAAACAAGGGGCAGATTACTTGGGTGTGGGAGCAATCTTTGAAACGAATTCAAAAAATGATGCAAAATATGTAACTTTGGATACACTAAAAACAATCACCCAAGAAGTATCAATCCCTGTTGTTGCAATTGGTGGAATTACCTTAAATAACATAGAAAAATTTAAATATACAAATATTGATGGTGTTGCTTTGATTTCAGCAATTATAAATAATAAAGATATAAAATGTAGTACAAAAGTTTTACATAAAAAAATAAACCAAATATTAAATTAGAAGGATAATTTGTGAACAAAGTTTTAAGTATTGCAGGTAGTGATTGTAGTGGTGGAGCTGGAATTCAAGCTGATTTAAAAACAATAATGTATCATAAATGTTATGGTATGAGTGTCATCACAGCCCTAACAAGCCAAAATACTTTAGGTGTTACCAACATATTAGAAACACCATTATCTTTCATAAGTGAACAACTAGATTCTGTATTTTCTGATATTTATCCAGATGCAATTAAAATTGGAATGCTTGCAAATGCTAAAACTGTAGAATTAATAAGTGATTATCTTTTAAAAGTAGAAGCAAAAAACATAGTTGTGGATCCAGTTATGGTTTCAACTAGTGGAAGTAAGTTAATAAATGATGAAGCAATCTCTTTATTAAAAAGTAAACTTTTTAAAATAGCATCCATAGTTACACCAAATATATACGAGGCTGAGATATTATCTGAAATAAAAATACAAACCAAAGATGACATGACAAAAGCAGCAAAAATCATATCAAAATTTTGCAATGGGGCAGTGTTGATTAAAGGTGGTCATTTAAAGACAACAGCTAGTGATTTATTGTATAAAGATAAAAAATATTATTGGTTTGATGCAGAGATAATAGATAATAAAAATACACATGGAACAGGGTGTACACTTTCAAGTGCAATTGCTTCAAATTTAGCAAATGGATTCAATATTATTGATAGTGTAGAAAAAGCAAAGATATATATTACAAGTGCAATCAAAATGAAATTAGATATAGGAAAAGGACGAGGTCCTTTAGATCACACTTTGACAAATTTGACTTAATTAAAAAAACAATCAATCAAATATTTGGTATTATTGATAGTGTCATAAAATCTTAGCCTATATAGGCCCTGACGTGATTAGGGATGCCTCCTGGTGGAACAAGAGCAACTCTATCAGCACTTTTCAGAATGGTATCTTTTGATACTATTTTGTGGTTTATAAAAACTGCTTCTACTTCATCTTCATCAAGTTTTAGATTGTTTATAAGTGCATTTACTGATGTATCAGCTTCAATTTTCATTACAGCATTACCACAAGGAATACCTTGTGATTTTAGCTTTGCATTTAAAAAAGAGAATGCGTTAAAAGTTATCTCTAACATTATCTAAAAAGATGTTTATGAGTTGTTTTAAGATAGTTTATGACTTGAACTACCTCTTCAAATCCCATTTCAGCCACATCTTCATCATCATCAAAAACTTCATCAAGTCCTCTAAGATATGCATCAACTGCATCAGGAATTTTTCCCTCTTTTACTCCAGCAAAATGAAGAGCCGCACCAAGCATATCTGCTAGTTGCATTGCTATCTCATCTATCTCAAATTCTGCTTCTTCTAAAGCATCTGTTAAATTCTTAGGCATGTAACTGTCCTTACCCACCATCTATATTTTTAGATAAAAACAGAT
>DQTM01000128.1 GCA_015662785.1 Sulfurospirillum arcachonense
CATGACCTTATAGAAATAACAAAAAGTTACATTTTTAACTTTAAAGATAGTATCTTGGAGATAGATGGAAAACAAGAGCATTTATCCCGTAAAGAGAGACTTCTTTTAAATCTACTTCTAGCTCAACGTGGTAAAGTGGTCTCTTTTGACACTATACAAGCTATCGTATGGGAGGGGAACTTTGCTAGTATTGACTCAATACGCTCACTTGTAAGACGTGTTAGAAAAAAACTTCCTAATGATTATATTGATACTGCGGTAGATGTCGGATACCTTTTTAAAAAAGAGAAAGATTGTAACCAATAGTAACTATACTTGTTAGTTGTTCTTTGATAAACTCTCAATGATGTTAAATATCATATCCATGTCATACGTCACTGTTAAACTTGAGTAAATTCAAAAGGAGAGAGTATGAAGATAACAAAAGTTCTCGGAACTTTAGGTTTAGTAGCTGCATTAGCAATTAGTGCACAAGCTGCTGAAAAGAAAGTTAGGTGGAAGATAGCAACGACTTGGGGCCCTACGGCTGTACCATTTTCGTCTGCTGTAACAAACATGGCTGCAATGGTAGAGAAGATGAGTGGAGGAAAATTTACAATTCGTGTAGATGCTTCTAACAAGCATAAAGCACCATTTGGTATCTTAGATATGGTTAAACTTGGACAGTATGAGATGGGACATTCAGCATCTTATTATTGGAAAGGTAAAGATATCAATCTAATGCCTTTTACAACTATGCCTTTTGGTATGACTACTCCTGAGCAGAACTCTTGGTTCTACTATGGTGGTGGTATGGAATTAATGCAAAAAGCTTATGCTAAACATAAAGTTTACTCGTATCCAGGTGGAAACACTGGAAATCAGATGGGTGGATGGTTTAGAAAAGAGATTAACTCTCTTGATGATCTAAAAGGTCTAAAGATGAGAATTCCAGGATTTGCTGGAGAGGTTATGGCTGAGTTAGGACTTACAGTAACTAACATCCCTTCTGGTGAGCTTTATACTTCACTAGAGCGTGGTACTATTGATGCACTTGAGTGGGTTGGACCAGGAATGGACATCAGAATGGGATTCTATAAAGTTGCACCTTACTACTATACAGGATGGCATGAACCAGGTACTGAGTTACAATTCTTAGTAAATCAAAAGAAATTTAATAAGCTTTCAGATGCAAACAAAGAGATTTTAAGAGTTGCAATGAGAACTGCTGCTTATGATATGTATACTGAAAACTATTATATGAGTGCTGAAGCTTGGGCGAAGATTAAGACTGATTATCCAGATATCAAGATTAAAACTTTTCCAAAACCAGTTATGGACGCTATGAAAGCTGCTAATAAGAAGCTTTTAGCTGAAAAAACTAAAGGTCAGCCAATGCTAAAAGAGATTTTAGATTCTCAAAATGCTTATATGAAAAAAGCTAGAGCATGGACTATACTGTCAGACTTTAATTACCTTAAAGATAATCTATAGTATAATCCCCAGCCATTTTAGTATGGCTGGGATTTGATTTGAGAAACTTTTGGGTTTTTGAAATCAAATTTTTATGGATTTAAGGAAAATTATGTTGGTTAAATTGGAGAAGTTTTTTGATAAGTTTGCTTATTATTTAGGGAATCTTACAGGTGTACTTATGGTTCTCATGATGATAAATGTATTTTATGATGTAATCATGAGATATTTTTTCAACACAGGTTCTATTGGTATGCAAGAGATGGAGTGGCATCTTTTTTCAGTAGTGTTTTTATTGGGCATAGCATATTCATTGAATGAAGATGGGCATGTAAGAGTTGATGTTATATATGATAATTTAAGTCAGAAGAAACAAGCAGTTATAAATATAGTCGGAACATTTGTGTTTTTAATTCCATTTGCAGCACTGATTGGTTTTGGTTCAATGGGCTTTGTTTATGAAGCATTTGAAACTATGGAGATAAGTGGTGATCCAGGTGGATTAACTCATAGATGGATTATAAAAGCTTTTGTACCAGGTTCTATGGCTCTTTTATCTTTTGTTGCTGTTGGTTTTATCATTAAAAATATCAATGTATATAGAGGCGTTCATGGTCAGAAGCATGAGCATCAGGAGGTATCAGTATGATTGGTATAGTTATGTTCTTTGTAGCGCTTTGTGCGTTACTATTTGGCTTTCCTGTTGCTTTTACATTTGGTGCAGTCTCTGTTATATTTGGTTTTATCTCTGGTCTTTTTGAAGCAGTTGGTAATGAAGAGACAATACTTGAGGGTCTACAGTATGGTGTAGATATGTTTGCTTTTATGCCTCACCGTATTTGGGCGATTATGAACAATACTATTTTGATGGCAGTTCCACTATTTATCTTTATGGGAATTATTCTTCAAAAGAGTAAATTAGCTGAGAAACTTTTAGAGTCTATGGGTTATCTTTTTGGAGAGATTCGTGGTGGTGTTGCTATTAGTACAGTTTTAGTTGGTTCACTTCTTGCTGCTTCAACTGGAGTTGTTGGCGCTAGCGTGGTTGCTATGGGTGTTATCTCACTTCCTGTAATGCTTAAGTATAAGTATCAAAAAGAGTTAGCAACTGGAACTATTTGTGCCTCTGGAACTTTAGGTCAGATTATCCCACCTTCGATAGTTCTTATTATCTTGGGTGATGTTTTTCAAGTTCCTGTTGGAGATCTATTCCAAGCTGCAATTTGGCCAGGACTATTTTTGGTTCTTTCATATATACTTTATATTCTTATATACTCATATATTAATAAAGATGTTGCACCTGCTATTGTACTTGATGGCAATCAAGGCTCAAAAGCAAAACAAGTGTTTAAAGCACTTCAAGCAATTATTCCTCCTTTGGTGTTGATTGTTCTTGTTTTAGGCTCAATTTTTATGGGAGTAGCAACTCCAACAGAATCAGCTGCAGTAGGTGGCATAGGTGCTATGCTTTTGGCTTTGATATATAGAGAGTTTTCTTTTAATATGGTTCATCAAGCTTCACTTGAAACTGTAAAAATAACAGCTATGGTTTTTGGTATATTAATCGGTGCTACAGCCTTTTCAATGGTATTTACATATACTGGCGGAGATATGATTGTTGAAGAGTTTATGCTTGGACTTCCTGGTGACAAATGGGGTTTTATACTTCTTTCAATGTTAGCTATTATGATACTTGGTTTCTTTATTGATTTTATTGAAATCTCATATATTATAGTTCCTATTTTGGTTCCTATCGCTGATGCTATTGGTATCAACCCAGTTTGGTTTGCAATTTTGATTGCTATGAACCTTCAAACATCATTTTTAACACCACCATTTGGGTTTAGTCTATTTTATCTCAAAGGTGTTTCACCTCCAAGTGTAAAGACTACTCACATTTATAAGGGTGTTGTACCTTTTATTGCAATTCAAGTAGCAGTTCTTCTTTTACTTACTTTTTATCCAGAAATCTTTGGTATCAGCCAAACCTTTTAAAATTCAGATAAGGGGGAGGAATATTCCTCCTTATCTATTAATATCATACAAATTTTATATTAAATTGTTTAAATATAATTAAGAATATAACATAGGACTATAATTATGTATTTATTGCATGGCAAATACTTGGAATTTTATGATAATTTAACAAAGATTTTACCAAAGAAAAGAGTTTTTACAGACCCTCTTCATACACTAGCTTATGGAACAGATGCTTCTTTTTATAGGCTTATTCCAAAGATAGTAATTTGGGCAAAAACTTCTTTAGAAGTCAGTGAGATTTTAAAATTATCATCTACTATGAATTTGCCTGTAGTCTTTCGTGCAGCAGGAACTAGTCTTTCAGGACAAGCTATAACAGACTCAATTTTGATAGTAACTTCAAGAGATTGGAACAAAATAAAAATCAATGAAGATGCAAGCTTAGTTACACTTGAGCCTTCTGTTATCGGAAGCAGTGCAAACTTAGCACTTTTGCCATTTGGTAAAAAGATAGGACCAGATCCTGCAAGTATAAATTCAGCCATGATAGGTGGAATAGCAGCTAACAATGCAAGTGGTATGTGTTGTGGCATAAGCGATAACTCTTATAAAACAATGGAGTCTATGAGAATTATTTTTCATGATGGTAGTGAGCTTGATACTGCTTCAAAAAAGAGTATAAAAAAGTTTAGTGAAAGTCATGGAAGTCTTATAGAAGGCATAAAGTCACTTTCATTAAATGTAAAAAAAGATAAAAAACTACATGATAAAATAGTAAGAAAATTCAAGATAAAAAACACTTGTGGTTACTCACTTAATGCTTTAGTAGATTTTGATGACCCAATAGATATGATCTCTCATCTTATGATTGGAAGTGAAGGAACTCTTGGATTTATAAAAGATATAACATACAAAACAGTTCTTGAATATAGCGATAAAGCAAGTGCTTTGATGATATTTAAAAATATTAAAGATGCTTGTGATGCGGTTATAAAACTTAAAACACAGTGTAAGGAAAATGTAACTGCTGCTGAGATTATGGATAGAACAGGGCTAAGAAGTGTTGAAAACAAAGAGGGTATGCCAGAGTTTCTAAAGACACTTGGTAATGAAGCAACAGCACTTTTAGTTGAGACGAGAGCTCCTTCAAAAGCTAAATTAGATAAAAATATAGAGATAATTCTTGATACTCTTAAAGATATAACTCCAGATCTTCCTCTTGCATTTACTGACAAAATTGAGGAGTATACACTTTATTGGAAAATTAGAAAAGGTCTTTTTCCTGCTGTTGGTGCTGTTAGAGAGGCTGGAACGACTGTTATCATCGAAGATGTTGCGTATCCTATAGAAGATTTAGCTGAGGCAACATTAGAGTTACAAGCTATGTTTAAAAAATATGGATATGATGAAGCACTTATATTTGGGCATGCATTAGATGGTAATTTACACTTTGTATTTACTCAGGCTTTTGAAGAGCAAAAAGAGATAAAACGTTATGAAGAGTTTATGGCTGAAGTTGCAAATCAAGTGGCAGTGAAATATAAGGGAAGCCTAAAAGCAGAGCATGGAACAGGTAGAAATATGGCTCCTTTTGTAGAACTTGAGTGGGGAAGTGATGCTTATGAACTTATGAAATCAATTAAGCAAATATTTGATCCAAAAGGTTTGCTAAATCCTGGTGTAATATTGAATGATGATAAAAAAATCCACCTGAAAAATTTTAAAGCTATGCCTAAAACAAATGATTTGATAGACAAATGTATAGAGTGTGGTTTTTGTGAGCCAACATGTCCATCAAATGCACTTACCCTTACACCTAGACAAAGAATTACTGCAAGTAGACATATGATGAGCCTAAAAGATTCTGAATTAAAAGCATTTCAAAAACAATATCAGTATGATGGAATAGAAACTTGTGCAACATGTTCACTTTGCTCTATGAGTTGTCCAGTTGATATAGACACAGGAAGTTTGACTAAAAAATTAAGAAGTGAACAGATAGGTAAGTTTGGACATAGTATAGCTGGAAATATGGCAGAGCATTACTCTGGAATTTTGAGTGCAGGAAGAGTTGCTATGAGTGGTGTGAAGTGGATAAATAAAAAGCTTATTTCAAATGAAGTGATGACTAAAATGAGTACAACTTTAAGAACTCTTAGTGGAGATGCATTGCCATTATGGACAAAGAGTCTGCCTAGTGGATATAAATTTAGAGGAAAAAGAACTCTTAAAAGTGAGAAAAAAGTAGTATATTTTTCATCATGTATAAATAGAACTATGGCAAATCCGAGCCAAAATGATGATGAGTTACCTATAGATGTTATTATTATAGGCTTACTTGAGCGTGCTGGATATGAAGTAATTATTCCTAGCAATATAGAAAACCTCTGTTGTGGTATGCCTTTTAGTTCCAAAGGTTACACTAAAGAAGGTGAAAAGAAATCAAAAGAGTTAGAAGATGAGCTTAGAATTGCAAGTAAAAATGGTGAATATCCTATACTTTGCGATATGAGTCCATGTAGCAAAACTATAGCTTCAAATTTTCCAAAAGATTTAAAAGTTCATGATACTGTTGAGTTTATTATCGAGTTTTTAGCAGATAAATTAGAGTTTAAACAAACAGCAGAGCCAATTGTAATACACACTACATGTAGTACTAGAAAAACAGGACTTGCTGATAAGTTTGAGCAAATTGCCAAGATGTGTAGTGAAAATGTAACAGTTCCAACAGACATTGGTTGTTGTGGATTTGCAGGAGATCGTGGTTTCACATTTCCAGAATTAAATAAATCTGCACTTAGAAATTTGAAAAGTTCTATTCCTAGTGATGTAAACTATGCATATTCTACAAGTAAAACTTGTGAAATAGGACTTAGTGAGCATAGTGCTATTGACTATAGATCTATCTTTTACTTAGTAGACCGTTGCACAAAATAACCTCTACATGTAAAGGGTTTTATACCCTTTACATGTAATAAAATCTATTACTTAATTACACGTACTTAAAACTTCATTTTAAGTTTATATTAATATATGGTTTCTTTAATAAAAGCTATGATAGAATAAGATAATTTATCTGCAATATAGGTAAATTTATTTGAAAAAAAGGACTATTTTCATGGAAGTCAATTTGGTTACAGAAGGCTTGAAGTTTATGGTTTTGGGTATGGTTACTGTATTTTTGTTTTTAATACTTATGATAATCATTCTTCATTTCCAAGCAAAACTTATAAATAAGTTTTTCCCACAAAAAGTTGCATCTACTCCAAGTAGACCAACATCCGCGCAAGCATCATCTAAAAAAGATGATAAGGCACTCGTAGCTGCTATTACAGCTGCTATTACAACTTTTAAAAATTCAAAAAGCTAGAGAGAGCTATAAATGACAAAAAAATATATTGATGTAATGGACACTACTTTCAGAGATGGTTTCCAATCAGTTTTTGGTGGTCGTGTACTTATGGACGATTTTATGCCAGCTGTTGCTGCTGCGCGTGAAGCTGGTATCACTCACTTTGAGTTTGGTGGAGGAGCTAGATTTCAGAGTCTGTTTTTCTATCTAAATGAAAATGCATTTGATATGATGGATAAATTTAGAGAAGTTGCAGGAGCTGATGCAAACCTACAGACTTTAGCACGTGGTGTAAATACTGTTATGTTAGACACTGGTAGCCGAGAACTTATAGACCTACATGCAAAGATGTTTAAAAAGCACGGAACTACAACAATTAGAAACTTTGATGCTCTAAATGATGTAGAAAATCTAAAATATAGTGGAGAGCGTATAACTCACCACGGTTTAAAGCATGAAGCAGTTGTTACTATGATGGAACTTCCTCCAGGATGTAGTGGTGCTCATGATGTTGCTTTTTACGAGAAGACACTGCGTGACATACTTGATGCTGGAATTCCTTATGATAGTATCTGTTTTAAAGATGCTAGTGGAACGTCAAGCCCACAAAAAGTTTATGAAACAATAAAAATGGCAAAAAAATTGCTACCTGAAAATACTCATGTAAGACTGCATACGCATGAAACTGCTGGTGTTAGTGTTGCTTGTTATCTTGCAGCGCTTGAAGCTGGAGTTGATGGAATCGACTTAGCAGCAAGCCCTGTAAGTGGTGGAACAAGCCAACCTGATATTTTAACAATGTTACATGCGGTTAAAGGCAAAAACTTTGACCTTGGTGGTTTAGAATTAGAAAAAATCTTAACTTATCAAGAAATTTTACAAGATAATCTAAAAGATTATTTTATGCCTCCAGAGGCTACTCAAGTTTCACCTCTTATCCCATTTTCACCAATGCCAGGTGGTGCATTGACTGCAAATACACAGATGATGAGAGATAACAATATACTTGAAAAATTCCCAGAAGTTATAAAAGCGATGAGAGAAGTTGTTGAAAAAGGTGGATACGGAACAAGTGTTACACCAGTTTCACAGTTTTACTTTCAACAAGCATTTAATAACGTTATGTTTGGCAAGTGGAATAAGATAGCAGATGGTTACGGAAAGATGGTTCTAGGTTACTTTGGACATACTCCTACAGCTCCAGATAGTGACATAATTAGTTTAGCTAGCGAGCAGTTAAAGATGGAACCAACAACTAAAAATGCGATTGATATTGCAGATGCTGATGAAACTAAATCTTTGAAGTTCACTCAAGATATACTCGAAAAAGAGGGACTTGAAGTAAATGATGAAAATCTTTTCATCGCAGCAAGTTGTAAAGAAAAAGGTATAGCTTTTCTTAAGGGTGAAGCGAAAGTTAATGTAAGAAAAGTAGATAAAAATGCAAAACAGGAGAGTATAAGCGTGGCAAATTCAAACGGTGAATATACAGTAGTTGTAAATGGTGAAAAGTTTAATGTGCAAGTTAGTGAAGGTCTTGATGCTTCAGTAGAAGTAAAGTCAGTGACTTCAGTAGCACCTTCGGAATCTGTAAAAACAGCTTCATCTGGGCTGGAAATTACAGCTAGTCTTCCAGGTTCTGTTTTTAAAGTAGTAGCAAAAGTTGGTGATAGTGTAAAAGAGGGTGATGTAATAGTTATCCTTGAAGCGATGAAAATGGAAATAGAAATAGTAGCACCACAAGATGGAGTAGTAGCTTCTATAGACGTCAGTGAAGGTCAGACAGTAGAAAATGGCCAACTTCTAGCTACTATATAAGGGACGCTTTTATGAAACATATTTTGTTAGGAGTTTTTGCAGTTTTTATACTTGCTTTAACTCCTGTGAGTGCTAGTTCAGATACAGTTACTCAAAATGAATCTAAGAGTGAAAAAGTTTATGAGTCAAAATCAATAGGAGAACTTTTCGGAAGTTTTTATAGATCAACAGGAATACATGCATTTTTAAATCCTATAGAAGGTAAAATGAGCCATGGTAAAGAGTTGTCTACTTTTACTCAATCTGGTGGTCGTATCATTATGATACTTGTAGCATTTGTGCTATTTTATCTTGCAATTGCAAAAGGATTTGAGCCATTGCTTCTCATACCAATAGGTTTTGGAGGACTTTTAGCTAATATACCAATTGCTGATATTGCAGGACCAAATGGATTTTTGGGAATAATTTATGATGCAGGAATTGCCAATGGTCTTTTCCCTCTTATAATTTTTATGGGTGTTGGAGCTATGACAGATTTTGGTCCGCTTTTAGCAAATCCTAAAACAGCTATTCTTGGAGGTGCTGCACAATTTGGTATTTTCACTACTTTAGTAGGAGCATTGGCACTATCTCAATACACAACTATCTTAGATTTTTCACTTCAAGATGCAGCTGCAATTGGTATAATTGGTGGAGCCGATGGTCCTACTGCAATATTTATAGCTTCACGACTGGCCCCTGATTTACTTGGAGCCATTGCTGTTGCCGCTTACTCATATATGGCGTTAGTTCCAATCATTCAACCTCCAATCATGAGAGCTTTAACAACTCCTGAAGAACGTAAAATAAAGATGGAACAATTAAGAGTTGTGTCAAAACTAGAAAAAATTATATTTCCTATAACTGTAATTGTTCTTTGTCTACTTATACTTCCAGATGCTACGCCACTTATAGGTGCAGTTGCATTTGGTAACTTTGTAAAAGAATCAGGTGTTGTTGGACGACTTTCAGATACTTTACAAAATTCACTTATAAACATTATCACAATTTTCTTAGGACTTGCAGTTGGTTCAAAACTTGCAGCTGAGAAATTTTTGGTTGCAGAAACTTTGGGAATTTTAGTTTTAGGTTTGGTTGCATTTGCAATAGGAACTGCCGCAGGAGTTCTTATGGCTAAATTGATGAATAAGTTCATAAAAATAAAAATCAATCCACTTATTGGTGCAGCAGGAGTTAGTGCAGTTCCAATGTCGGCAAGGGTTGTAAATAAAGTGGGGATGGAAGAAGATCCAACAAACATGCTTCTTATGCATGCTATGGGTCCAAATGTTTCAGGTGTAATCGGTTCTGCCGTTGCAGCTGGTGTACTATTATCGATATTTAATTAAAATTAAGGGAATTAAATTATGTCTAAGGTCAATGGATTAGATAGTCTAGGTTTAAGCGGAATTAAAGAGGTCTATCACAATCTTAGCTACGATGAGCTATATGAGCACGAGATTAAAAATGGTGAAGGAAAAACAACATTTAATGGTACATTTGCTGTAGATACAGGAATATTTACAGGGAGAAGTCCTAAAGATAAGTATTTTGTTATGAGTAAACCTTCAAATGGAAATATCTCTTGGGGAAAAGTTAACAAGTCTACTTCCAAAGAAGTTTTTGATGATCTTTTTGACAAAGTGACAGAGCAACTCTCAAATAAAGATATTTATGTTCAAGATGCTTATTGTGGAGCAGCTCCTGAGAGTCGAAAAAGTATACGAGTAGTTACTGAACTTGCGTGGCAAGCTCACTTTGTAAAAAATATGTTTATTCGTCCAGAAGAGGAAGATTTGGATAATTTTACTCCAGATTTTACTATTTATAATGCATGTAAACTTAGTAATGAAGATTATGAAAAACATGATCTTCACTCAGATGTATTTGTTGTGTTTAATGTGGAAAAAAACATAGCTATAATTGGTGGAACTTGGTATGGTGGAGAGATGAAAAAAGGTGTTTTTTCAATGATGAACTACTGGTTACCATTAGAAGGTAAGTTGGCTATGCACTGTTCTGCAAATGTAGGAAGTGAAGGCGATACAGCTCTGTTTTTTGGTCTTTCAGGAACAGGAAAAACAACACTATCGACTGATGCAAAAAGAAGATTGATTGGTGATGATGAACACGGTTGGGACGACAAAGGAATATTTAATTTTGAGGGTGGTTGTTATGCGAAATGTATAGGACTAGACCCACAAAATGAACCTGAAATATATGGAGCTATTAGACGTGATGCACTTTTAGAAAATGTAGTTATGGATGAAGATGGAAAAGTAGACTATGCAGATGGCAGTAAAACAGAGAATACTAGAGTTTCGTATCCAATTCAACATATAGCAAATCACAAAAGATCACTCAAAGCGCCTCATCCTAAGAAAATAATATTTTTAACAGCTGATGCTTTTGGTGTATTGCCTCCAGTATCTCGTCTTACAAAAGAACAAGCAATGTACTACTTCATGAGTGGATATACTGCAAAAGTAGCAGGAACTGAAAGAGGTATAACTGAACCAGTTGCTACATTTAGTTCATGTTTTGGTGAAGCATTTTTACCACTACATCCAACAGTTTATGCAAAACTTCTTGGTGAAAAGATAGATAAACATGGTGTTGATGTTTATCTAGTGAACACTGGTTGGACTGGTGGTTGTTATGGTGTTGGAACTCGTATGAGTATTAAAGCAACTAGAGCTTGTATAGATTCTATTTTAGATGGAAGCATAGAAAATGAAGAGTTTGTAGAGACTCCAATTTTTGGTTTGAGCATTCCAACAAAGCTTGATGGAGTTGACACAGAAATCTTAAATCCAAGAAATACTTGGCAAAATAAGAGTCTATTTGACGCATCACATAAAGAGTTAGCTGCAATGTTTATTAAAAACTTCAAAAAATATATAACAGAGGATTTAGATTTTTCTGGAGCTGGACCGAAGTTATAACTACAAAAATAGGGATAGATGCTTAATAATAGCCTGTCCCTAAACTTATATTTCTATGCAAAGCATAAGCTTTAGTAGAGCGTGAATTTGTAAGGGACTCGTTCCTTGCAAAGATGACAATTAATAAAAAGGATTCGTATTGTCAAAAGTAGCAAGTGGTAAGACAACTGCACCAAAAGCAAAACTATTAGATGAATTTAATGCTTCAATCATGTTTGATAAAGAGCTCTATCTTCAAGATATAGAAGGCTCAATAGCCCACGTAAAAATGTTAGCAAAACAAGAAATAATATCAAATGAGGCTAAAGATAAAATCATAAAAGGTCTACATGTAGTTCAATTAGAAATAGAGGATGGAGAGTATAATTTTAATATAGCAGATGAAGATATACATATGTCTATAGAGAGTCGTTTAAGTGTTCTCATTGGTGACGATGCAAAAAGAATGCATACAGCAAGAAGTAGAAATGACCAAGTTGCACTTGATTTTAGAATGTATGTTTTAAAAAGTAATAAAGAATTAGTGGAACTTCTTTTTGATTTAGAGAGAGTTACGCTTGATATTGCAAAAGAACATACAAAGACACTTTTACCCGGTATGACACACTTACAACACGCTCAGCCAATAAACTTTGCTTATCATATGTTAGCATATACTTCCATGTTTAAAAGAGATATAGAGCGATTTGAAGACTCACGTAAAAGAAACAATGTGTCTCCTATAGGCTGTGCTGCACTTGCCGGAAGTCCATACAATACAGACAGAGAGTATGAAGCAAAACTTTTAGGTTTTGATAGTGTTAGTATAAATTGTCTTGATACCGTAAGTGATAGAGATTTTGCACTTGAGATTCTTTTTAACATATCAACTATGATGATGCACATTTCGCGTTTAGCAGAAGAGATAATTCTTTGGAGCAGTAGTGAGTTTGGATTTATAGAGCTTAGTGATGAGTATAGTACAAGTAGCTCAATTATGCCACAAAAAAAGAACCCTGACGTTCCTGAACTTTTGCGCGGTAAAACTGGACGTGTAAATGGTAATCTTATCTCTTTGCTCACTGTTTTAAAAGGCTTACCACTAGCATATAACAAAGATATGCAAGAGGATAAAGAGGGTGTTTTTGATAGTGTAAAGACTGCAAAAATTTCAGTGAAAATTCTAAGTGAAGCTCTGAAAAGTATGAGAATAGATAAAGAAGCAATGCTAAAAGCTACTAAAAAAGGCCACCTAAGTGCTACTGATTTGGCTGATTACCTGACAGCAAATTGTGAGTATACCTTTAGAGATGCTTACAAATTAACAGGTGAAGTAGTTGCATTTGCTGAGGAGAGTAAAAAAGATATAAGTGAGTTAAACCTTGAAGAACTTCAAAAGTTTGAATCAAAAATTAAAAAGGATATTATCAATACTCTTCAGTTAGAAACTTCTATGAATGCAAGAAAGTCACAAGGAGGAACAGCAACATGCTCCACCTTGATGCAATTAGAGTATTTTGAAAACTGGTTAAAGACTAAATAAAGTTTTTGGAGTCGCTATCACTAAGGTGACACCAGCTTAGCTTAGTTCCACCTAAAAGATGAAAGTGTAAATGCATAACCTCTTGCCCTCCATCTTCTCCATTGTTAGTAATTAATCTATAACCAGTTTTATCTAACCCTAAAAAAGTAGCAACTTCTTGTGTAAAAGAGGTCAATCCTGCCATAGTTTCAGGACTTACTTGTTGAAAGTTTTCAACTTCAATTTTTGGTATGATGAGTATATGGATAGGCGCTTTAGGATTTATATCATGAAATGCCAAAAAATCATCGTTTTCAAGAACTTTATTGCAAGGAATTTCACCGTTAATTATCTTCGTAAATATAGTCATTTTTTCTCCTGTATTTTTATAATTGTACCACTTAACCACTTTATAATCAACTTTTCACTAAAATAGATAAAAATTATAACAAGGCATAAAATTGAAAGAGATGGAACAATCGATAAAATCTTGTGACTCTTTGAAAGAATTAGAGAAATTAAGAGTTTCAATATTTGGTAAAAAAGGTTATTTTGCAGGGCAATTTGCGAAGATGAAATCTGTACCAAACGAAGAGAAAAAAGATTTTGCACAGAAATTGAACAAAGATAAAGAGCAATTTTTAAATTTATTGAATGATAAAAAGTTAGTATTAGAATCAGAAGCAATAGCTTATGAGATGAAAAAAGATGGAGTTGATGTAACTTTGTTTAACTCAACTAGTGAAGCTGGAGCTTTGCATCCTGTTATGGATACTATGGATAAGATTATAGAGTATTTTGTTGGTATGAACTTTTCTATAGAAGAGGGTCCTTTAGTAGAAGATGATTTTCATAACTTTGAAGCACTAAATCTTCCAAAGTACCATCCTGCTCGTGACATGCAAGATACATTTTATTTTGAAGACAGTATGCTTCTTCGTACTCACACAAGTCCAGTTCAAATCAGAACAATGCTTAAAGAAAAACCTCCTATTCGTATGATTTGTCCAGGTGCTGTTTTTAGAAGAGATTATGATTTGACTCACACTCCCATGTTTCACCAAGTTGAAGGACTTGTTGTTGGGAAGAGTGGAGAAGTATCGTTTGCTAATTTAAAATATATTTTGGAAGATTTTTTAAAGTATATGTTTGGTGAAGTTGAAGTACGTTTCCGCCCGTCTTTCTTTCCGTTTACAGAGCCAAGTACAGAAGTAGATATAAGCTGTATCTTCTGTAAAGGTGATGGCTGTAGAGTTTGTTCTCATACCGGCTGGTTAGAAGTACTTGGAAGTGGTTATGTGGATGAAAATGTTTTCAAAGCTGTTGGTTATGAAGATGTTAGTGGTTATGCCTTTGGACTAGGTGTAGAAAGATTTGCAATGCTTTTACACAAGATACCAGATTTACGTTCTTTATTTGAAGGCGATTTAAGACTATTGGAGCAATTTAGATGATATTAACAAGAACGTGGTTAAACGAGTGGATAAACCTAAAAGGTATAACTTCAGAAAATATCTGTAGCACACTAAATGCGATAGGTCTTGAAGTAGATAGCTTAGACAAGATAAGAGTTCCAAAAAACATAGTTGTCGGACGTGTTCTTACATGTAAGAAACATCCGGATGCTGATAAACTAAACGTATGTGAAGTTGATTTGGGCAATGAAATAAAGCAGATAATCTGTGGAGCTAATAACGTAAAAGCAGGTTTATATGTAGTAGTTTCTAAAGTAGGAGCTATTCTACCAAATGGTATGGAAATCAAAGAAGCAAAACTTCGTGGACTTGACTCAAGCGGTATGATTTGTTCATCTGAAGAGTTAGGGCTTCCTGTTATGGGCGATGGCATCATAGTTTTAGATGATAGTATTGGTGAGCTTGTTTTAGGCCGGGAGTTTAGTGAGTATGAACTTGTAAATGATGACATAATCGAGATTGAATTGACTGCAAACCGTGGAGACTGTTTGAGTATACGCGGGGTTGCCCGTGACCTCAGTGTTCCTTATGATTTAGATTTAGGAACTTTTAGTAGTGAAGATGACGACCATCAACTAGGCATTGGTCGAGTTCTAAATGTAAGTGCAAATGATAAAGTAGATTCTTCTTTGCTTTATAGAGTTTATGACAAAGAGGAGATAAAAAGTTCATTTTTGATTGATCTTCGTTTGGCTATAGCTGATGTATATAAACCTACTGAGTTAGAGAGAGTAGTGGAGTATGCAACGTATACAACAGGTGTTCTTTTAAGAACATATTCTCACTCATGCTTTGCAGATGAAGAAGAAAAAGCAACAGTAAAAATTAAAAAACATACAAATGGACTAGATGGAGTATTCAATAAAAATACGCAGATAACTTCGTTGGTAGGCATAAATCAAAATGAAGAAGCAAAAGCAAAACCTGAAGATACAAGAGTTATTTTAGAAGCAAATTATACTTCTCCTGAGATTATATCTGTAAACAGTGCAAACAAAAAATTAGAATCAGATAGACATTTTTATCGCTCAAGTCGTGGAAGTGAGCCTGATTTAGATTTCGGTATGGATTATCTGATAGAGCTTTTGAAAAAGTATTCAAAGATTCTTTTGTATGCTGGAAGTCAACAAGTAATTCAAGATATAGATGAAGTTAGAATTCCTATTGATTTAAATAAGTTAGCTGATATTATTGGCGAAGAGATTCCAAAAGATAAAATTATACAGATACTTAAACGTCTTGGTTTTGGTGTTATATTTAAAAGTGAACAAAGTATGATGAATGTGATAGTACCACCACATCGTCACGACATAGTCAATATTCAAGATGTTTGTGAAGAAATAGTTCGTATAGTTGGCATCGATAACATCACTTCAAAAGCACTTATTTTTGCTGAACGTGATAAGATGAACGATTCATACCATAACTTTCAAAAACGTAAGATGTATAGACATCGTGCTGTTGGAGTTGGGTATTTTGAAACACTGAACTTTGTATTTGACCATCGCGAACGTGTAGAAAAATATGGATTAAGAACTATCTATAAAAAAAGAGAAATAACAAACCCTATAACAAATGAGCTTAATACTCTACGTTCATCTTTGATCCCAAATATACTAGAGTCTGTTGGTAAAAATGTAAAGTTTGGGAAAAAGAGTATAAAACTTTTTGAAGTAGGAACTACTTTTGATAAGAGTAGAGAAGAGACAACTAATATTGCTTTCGTTTTTAGTGGTGAAGTAGAATCACAAAAAGTTTCAAATCATGGAAAACCTGC
>DQTM01000295.1 GCA_015662785.1 Sulfurospirillum arcachonense
ATGATGAGGAAGATACTTTAGAAGACATCATGGCTTTTAATGAGATGATTTCAAAACAAGAAAAAGAACATTGGAGCATTAAAGTTTATGATGCTGTAGCAAATTTATTTACAAGGAAAAAATAATGTCAAAAGATATAGAAGAAACAATGAGAAAAGCTGAAGAAGCAATAGCAAGTTTAGACACGATGGCACATCAGAGTTTAGATGATGCTGAGCAAAAAATTAAAAAGGCTGTTGTTAAAGGTGGAATTTGGGTAGTTGCAACGCTTATACTTTATTTTATATGGGGAACTACTTGGTTCTTTTGGGTCTCTTTTGGAATCAGTGCTATAACTGTCCTAGGAATTATCTTTGCTAAGGTTATGATTGCTAAGGCTAGAACAAAAATGGATAGAAATGATGATAAAGATTATGATTTTGATGCAGATATTGTTGAAGATGAAATAGTTGTAGACATTGAAACTAAGATATTTGGTAAGCAAACTTATTCATCACAGGATGGATTAGACTTTGATAATACTAAAATGATTTTAAATGGCAAAGAGAATAGTTTTAGAGGGTCAATTTTTGATGACTTAAATAGTATACAGATAGAAAAAGCAGTTGTTCTTTTAGATTCTATAGAAGAGATAGATGCTAAAGCCAGAGTTAAATGGTTGGAACTTCTTGCAGAAAAAGATGAAGAAGTTTGTTACTTTATTAATGTACATCATGATGAGTATGGAGAAGAGGTAAAAAGTCAAGTATTAGCAAAGTTACAAGTAGAAAAACAAGATAACAGAGCCTTTATAGAAAATCTTGAGTTTGGTTCTTTCCACGTTACCGAAGGTGATGAAGAAGATAGTGTTGAGATTGTTATGGACTATTCTTTAATTTGGGATGGGAATACTTCTTTTACTGACCAAATATTGGCGATGCATTTTACTGATAAGTTAGAGTATGATATGCATACTCATGATAGGTAGCATGAAGATTGTTAAGAAAATAAGTTTTTTGCTATTAGGAGTTTTTCTTTTAACAACATTTTCTATGGGGCATGCACTTAAAAATAGCGATATCAATGTTAAGAAAATTGAGGGAAAAAATTATTATTTAAAAAATAAAATTCGTATATATGATGGTAATACAACTATTAACGGCAACATTGACCTCGATTTTAAAGAAGATGATAATAAGTCTAGCACAGATTATTTTATTGGAATTATTGTAGATGGTGACTTGCATGTAAATGGAAGTATTTTTAACTTTGAAGATGACTATGGAAAGTTTTTGCAGGTTAGGGGAAACTTGTATGTTGACAACATTTTAACAGGTGGTGCTCATCTTGATGTTGAAGAAAGCATAGTGGCTAAGTATTTTATTGTTCAGACATACAATCATGGTGAGATTCTTGCTCATAGTATGTTTACCCCTGTGCTTGTTACTGAAGACCGTGACCCTGAAATTGAATTTGAAGAAAAAATTCAATATGAATTGAGTGATATACGTGAGAAAAAGCTTTATAAAGTTTTCAACATGAGTTATGAAAATGATATAGGTCCATACATTTTAGAAAAAGAGGGAAATGATAAAAAGCTATTAAATAAAGTCAAAGATTATTTTGTATTATCTCGGGAAAATGTAAGTTATGAAAAAAAGAATAAAGAGAATTTTATACCTAAAGATATTTATGCTTTTTTTAAAAAGTATGCAGATGAAGTTAAAATAGGAGAGGAAGAGTTAAATATATCTGCCATAAGAAAAGAAGATATATCTAAAATAACGCATCTAGACTTATCGGGTTCAAAGTTTTATGAAGTCCCAAATTATTTTTTAAAGCTTACAGCACTTAAAGCGTTAGATTTATCAGACTGTAATCTTAGGGAGGTTTCTAAAAATATTACAGACCTAAAGAGTTTAAAATCTCTTAACCTTTCTAGTAATAAAATCAGAATTTTACCAAATAAGATAAAACAACTTCAAAATTTAGAGAAACTATATTTGAGTCGTAATGGTTTATCTATTATCTCCCAAGAGATATCAAGTTTGCAAAAACTTAAGCATTTAGATTTATCGGTTAATTTTTTGGACGCTATACCTAATGAAGTATATGAGTTACAAAATTTAGAAAGTTTAAACCTTTCTCATTTATACATAGATATTAGTCCCGAGATAAGTAAACTAAAAAAATTGAAATTTTTAAATTTACAAGCTAATGGACTTAATAGTTTTCCTATGTCATTGCTAGACTTAGCTCAGCTAGAGAAGCTAGATTTGTACTCAAATAGAATCAACACTTTACCTTTAGAGATAGAGAAACTACAAAATTTAAAAGTATTAAAATTTGGTGTAAATAATATGAAGCAGATACCTAAAGTATTAACTAAATTAAAGAAGTTAGAAGAGTTGAGTATTACTATTGCAGATATTAAAACAATTGATTCTTACATTTCTGAGTTTAAGGCATTGAATCGTTTAGACTTGTCAAATAACGATATTGAAGATATTAATGTAACTTTTCCAGCGTTAGAGCATTTGGACCTTAGTAATACAAAGTTAAAACATATTCCTAAATCTGTCACCGACATAGAAAGTCTTAGCTATTTAGAATTAGATAGCATAGAGAGTGTTAGTGAGGACATAGGAGATTTAAAGAACTTAGAAGTTCTAATTTTAGATGTTTATGAGAGTAAAATCAAGACCTTACCTAAAAGTTTTTCTAAATTACAAAAGCTAGAAAAATTGGACATTCGCTACAACCCTTTTAAAGAGATACCAAGTGTCATATTTGAGTTGAAAAACCTTAGAGAACTGGAAATGTATAGTTGCAAGGTAGAAGAGATACCAAAAGAAATTGAGAAATTAACAAAGTTGGAAGAGCTGTCTTTAGGTAAAAATAATATCTCAATTATTCATGAAAATATTGGTATGTTATCTAATTTAGAAAAGCTATCTATTTATGACAACAAGATTCGACATCTACCTCGTTCAGTTAGCAATTTGAAGAATTTAAAATATGTGTCTTTGTCAGACAACCCCATAGATAATTTACCTCAACACTTAATAGATGATGAAGACATAGAAAAAATACAAGACTATCTGAAAAATGATAAAGGTGGCTTTTTAAATATGCTAAAGAATTGGTTAGAACTTTAGGAGTAATGCATGCATAAATAAACCATAGGAGCATATAATGGATTTTTCTCTCATCTTTGGTTATATAGTTTTTCTATTTATCATGATGATATTAAACATAAGCCACTATACTCAAAAAAAACTATAGGAAGAATCCAATGAACAACTGGTACGAAGAAGTAAGAGCAAAAACAGAACCCATTTTTCAAGAGATAGTAAAACATGGTTTTGTAAAAGACCTAATGGCTGGAACATTAAGTAAAGATGTGTTTGGGTTTTATGTAAACCAAGATACGCTTTATCTCTCTGAGTACACAAAAGTATTGTCTCAGGTGGGTGTTAAGTGTTATGAGGCTGAGGAGACACAGTTTTATTTGGAGTCTGCAACGGGGATTATTGAGGTTGAAAAAGCTTTACATAAACTCTTTTTAAAAGATGAGTACTTAAACTCAGAGCCAAGTCCTACTTGTGAGC
>DQTM01000299.1 GCA_015662785.1 Sulfurospirillum arcachonense
AAAAATTAATAAGGATTTAAACGATGTCAAAACATCAATTTCAAACAGAAGTTACACAACTACTAGACCTCATGATACACTCTTTGTACTCAAATAAAGAGATATTTTTAAGAGAACTAATCTCAAATTCATCAGATGCATTAGATAAACTAAACTATCTTACTCTTACAGATGATAATTTTAAAAATCTTGAGTATCAACCACGCATAGATATAACACTTGATACTAAAGCAAAAACTATTATACTAAGTGACAGTGGAATCGGTATGAACGAAGAAGACTTGGTGGAAAACCTTGGTACAATTGCAAAAAGTGGTACAAAATCATTTGTTCAAAGCCTAAGTGGGGACCAGAAAAAAGACTCAAATATGATAGGTCAATTTGGTGTTGGTTTTTACTCTGCATTTATGGTGGCAAAAAAAATAGAAGTTACTTCAAAAAAAGCTGGTGAAGAAAAAGCATACACATGGATAAGTGAAGGTGCTGGAGAGTACGAGATAATCGAAACTGCCAAAGATACTCATGGAACTTCAATAAAACTTTATCTGAAAGATGACGAGACTGAATTTGCTGAGTACTATAGAATCGAATCAATCATCAAAAAATACTCAAACCATATACCTTTTGAAATTTGGATGGATAAAGAAGAGACAATCCCTGCGGTAAAAGATGATGATGGCAAAGAGACAGAGCCTTCAAAAACTGAAATAAATAACACACAAGTTAACAAAGCTTCTGCTCTATGGAGAATGAACAAAAGTGAAATCAAAAAAGACGAATATAAAGACTTTTACAAGCAAATTTCACATGACAGCACTGACCCAATACTTTGGACTCATACTAAAGCAGAAGGAACTATAGAGTACTCAACGCTCTTCTATATACCTACAACTGCCCCAATGGATCTTTTCCGTATGGATTATCAACCTGGAGTCAAGCTTTATGTTAAAAGAGTTTTTATCACAGATGATGAAAAAGAGCTACTTCCAATCTACCTTAGATTTGTTAAAGGTATCATCGATGCTGAGGACTTACCACTAAACGTAAGCCGTGAGATACTTCAACAAAACCGTATCTTAGAGACTATCAAAAAATCAAGTGTTAAAAAGATACTTGGTGAGCTTAAAAAACTTCAAACTAAAGATAGAGAAAAATATGTTGAGTTTTATAAAACTTTTGGAAGAGTTCTTAAAGAGGGTCTTTATGGAGATTTTGAAAACAAAGATGCTCTTTTAAATCTTGTAATGTTCAAATCAAGTAAGCGTGATGGACTTGTAACTCTTAAAGAGTATAAAGAAGCTATGCAAGACGGGCAAAAATCAATCTACTACATCACTGGTGAAGAAGAAGCAATTTTACGTAATTCTCCACTTATAGAGCAGTTTAAAGCAAAAGATATTGAAGTTCTTCTTCTTGATGAAGATGTAGATGGTATCGTTATGCCTATGGCAACTGAGTACGATAAAACTCCAATCAAGCCAGTAAATAACTCTGATATTGATGAAGAGATAAAAGAAGACAAAGAAGAGACTAAAGAAAATGAAGATAAGTTTCAATCTGTTCTTGAAAAAATGAAAGAAATTTTAAAAAATGATGCTAAAGATGTTAAAATCTCAAGCCGTCTAAATGATTCTCCATCAGTTCTTATCTACGATAAAAATGACCCTGATTTTCAAATGCAACAAATGATGAAACAGATGGGACAAGACAATCTTCCAGCTGTAAAACCAATTCTTGAAATCAATCCAAAGCATGAGATTTTTGAAAAACTATTAACTCAAAGTGATGATGAACTTCTTAATGATGTTTCATTTTTACTAATGGATCAAGCAAGACTTGCAGAGGGAATGAAGATAGAAGACATAAACGGCTTTGCAAAAAGATTAAATAAGATTATTGCAAAAGCGCTATAAAAAATTTTACATGTAAGGGGTTATTTTCCCTTACATGTAGAGATTATTTTGTATATGGAACTAGTTTAAAACCCTGTTTTTCTAAGCTTACAACTCCACCTTTTAAGTTAATGACATCATATCCTTGTTTTCCAAGAAAATCAGAAACTGCTGTAGTTCTGTTTCCAGTACGACAGATAAGAGCAAATTCTTCGCCTTTGTTTACATACTTACTAATAGTATCTAAAAACTTTTCTGCATCGTAGTTTCCACGTGCATCAAAAAAAGTTATTGGTATTGAATCTTTAATAATTCCAGTTTGAACCCATTCAGGTTCTGTCCTAATATCTATAATTGTAATTCCACTTTGTACTAATTCTGGTGTTGCATTTGCAGTTTTTACTCCAGCTAACATAAAAGTTGAAATCATAAATAGTCCTAACATTAATTTACTCATATATATCCTTTTCACAATGAATTTATTACAAATTTTATCTTATTTAACTTTTTATGACACTTAAGTGATTAATTTAGCTTCTTTTAAAAAGGGTGAGTGTATATACTCTATCTTTTTAATCTTGTCATACTTCGCATATGAAAGTGCTAGTTTATCTTTTGCTCTAGTGGTTGCTACATAAAAAAGTCTTCTTTCTTCTTCTAGGCTTCCACCTTTACTCATAAGCTTTCTGTTCGGAAATCTTCCGTCCATAAGGTCAATCACATAAACTTGAGAAAACTCTAGTCCTTTGCTAGCGTGAACACTTAAAAGATTGACTCCATCACCCTCACTCATCTCACTGCTTCCAAGTGTTAGAGCATTGAGAAATCTCTCACTTGAGCTATATCCACCAGCTAAATCTTTCAGAAGATGTCCTTTTCTAAATATACGTCCTCTTGATTCTTTTTTGGCCGTTTCATCTACGCTTCCGTCTTTTCTTGTAGCTCTTTGAGTCGCTAAAAAATCTGCAATCTGACTAAAAATCTCAGAACTCATGATATGATTTACCAAAGTTTTTGGATGCTTGATGCGAGTTGAGTTTTGCATATATTGGTAAAACTTGTAGATAAACTTCGCCCCATCTACACTAAGTCTAGCATGTTTTAAAATCGGATTTGACAAAAATGCTTCATTAAAACCCTCATTGTAAAACCGACTCACACTACCAAACTCATGACAATCATCAAAAAGTCCAAGCTGATAGTTTTTTGCCCTTCTTTTAAAAGGATTTGCTATATCTTTTGGGTGAAAAAAACCTTGATAAATATCTCCATCTCCAAGTTTAAAAAGTGCTTCAAATAGCTCTTTTGAAAGAGCTGCACCTACACCTTTTGCATACTCAAAAGTGTGTATAAAAGCCATCATGTCTTTGGAGTTTACAACCACACTTATGAGGTCTATCATGGCTTTTACTTCACGAGAATCAAAAAAGCTAATTCCCCCTTTTCTCTTACAAGGAATGCCAAGTTCTCTCAAAGTTGCCTCAATGCCATCTGCACTAGAGTTGTTTCTAAAAATTACAGCAACTTCTTCATGAGGGGTTTTCGCAACTTGTATCAGTGACGATATAGCTTGATACTGTGTAAAAAGTTCATTGTATATAAGAAGTTTTGGAGATTCACACTCACCTGTTCGAGTAACTTCAAGTTTTTTGTCATAAAGTCTTGGGTTGTGTTCTATGACTCTGTTTGCTAAAGAGAGTATTTTTGAAGTTGAACGATAGTTTTTGTTTAGTTTAAAGATGTTTGTACCCTTGTATCTATCTCCAAAAGAACCAATTATCTCTATATTTGCTCCATTAAAAGCGTAGATACTCTGGTCATAATCTCCTACACAAAAGAGTGATTTTTTGTCAAAGGCATCTATGAGTGAACCTTGAAGTGTATTTGTATCTTGGTACTCGTCTACTAAAACTTCACTAAACTTTATGGTGTCATCTTTTTTAAGAGCCTCTCTCATCATTATAAGTAAATCATTAAAATCTACATAACCATACTCATGCTTTAGCTCCTTGAACTCTTCAAATATATCTTCATAGATATCATAATAAACCCCATGTTCACTGCCCTCTTCTTGCAACCACTGCGAAAAACTTAAATCAACTGTAGAATTTTGATAGAGTGAAAACATGTCATAAAGATACGATGACTGATACGCACTTATAGGTGAGTCAATGTGGTCAAACCTACGTCTTGCATGTATGGTTTTCAGAAGCATCTTCAAATCTTTTGGCTGTTTGAGACTTATTTTTTTTCCAAGTTTTTTCAAAAGTCTATAGCTTACGGCGTGAAAAGTTCCTGATTCTATCTTAGAGACTGTATCTTTATCAAAAAAGTAAGCAACACGCTCCAGCATCTCAGCAGCTGCTTTGTTTGTAAAAGTAAGAAGTAAGATGTGTTCTGGTTTTACGTTTTGCTCTTTAAGAAGGTATGCAATTCTTGCAACGATGGTTGAAGTTTTTCCAGTTCCAGCGCTCGCTATAATAAGATTTGAACCAGCCTTAGCAGTGGCTGCTTCTAATTGTTCTTTGTTTAATCTACTTAGTGGCATAAATTTCCTATATAAAATTTGTCGAATTATAGTGGAATTATATTTGCTTTTAGATTAAATGTGTTAGTATACACAAAATTAAAATATGGAGAAATATTATGAAAAGAACTGGTTTTACAATGGTGGAGTTATCTTTGTTATTGTTATTATAGGGATACTGTCGGCAGTTGCTTTGCCTAAGTTAGGGCTAAGATAAATAGAGAACTTTAAGCAATGAACAGTTTTGATGGAGCAATCACAGCAGCTATAGAGTTTCAAATAGATGATTTTGGAAATAGAGATGTTAATTGGCATAATGAAGCAATAAATAATGGTAACAATGCATTAATAACTAGAGTTGATCTAACTGAAGCATATTCAGAAATAAATAAAGACAAAAAAGTATTAAGCAAAATTGGTAAAAAAATTGATACTTTTGTAATACAAGGAGCAGTTTCTACAAATGGAACAGATATAGTTGCATATTATACTGCTAATAGTAATCCCTCTAATGATATTTTATTTTTAACAGTTCCAGTTAAAACAACCGCCCAAACTATCTACTGCATTAAAAGTTGCATTTCTATCCATAATCGAACATATACAATTTCGAAAAGTACCAGAATAGTCTAAACCACTATTTTCTCTTGAGTAAAGAGTTGCTATGTATGTACTACTCAATGCTTTATTATAAATTTTAACTTCGTCCATAACTCCTTTAAATACCTTAATTTCACTCTCCCCTGAGTATAAATTACCGATATGAAAATCGGAAGAATAATCTGGTATAGAACTACTACTCTCACTATGAACTGAATCTAAAATACCATTTATATATATCTTTGTTCGCTCATTTTGTGGTAATCTACCATCAAATACTATAGCGATATGAGTCCACTCATTAACTTTAATTTTTTTAATTGAATGTGTTCTATTATTTTGAGAATCTATATCTACATAGATTGAAGCTTCTGTGCTTGATAGGTTATTCCCATTCCAAAAAAATACTCCATAAGCATATTGACTATTACCACTATAAGAATTTCTTTTAGAAAAAATTCCTCTGGCATTTGTTCCATTTGTTTGCGCAAGTTCGGTTGGGTATATCCACGCTACTGTCGTGAGAGTTTGTGTGTTATCAAATACATCATTGTCGTCTACGCTTATATATTCGTCTACTCCATTAAACTCTGCTCCCGTACAAACTTTACCTTGTTTTGACACCAACGAATTACCATCTGGACTAATGACTCCTGTTAGATTTAAGTCTGTACTTTCTGCCACTCTAAAAGAAGAGCCTCCAGAGTTACATAAATCATCTAAGTGATAATCCACAATAGGCTCTATACAAGTTTCCTCTCTCACAGTTCCATCATAATTCTTACCTGAGACTTCATTGTCATATATATCTTGAACTTCACTATCACTCAGACGTGTGCCATATATCTTAAACTCGTCCATATAACCTTCAAAATCTTGATTACTTACAAATCCACCACCTACACTATCTTGTTCTTGTCCTAAAACAAGACCTTCTATATTCAAATTTCCAGTCGTTCCATTTGCGCAACTCGTTGTATTTCTGTCCACTGTTATACAGTTTTGTCCAGTTGAGCTATCTCTACGCCACACTAAATGGTGCCAAGTGCCATCTGTTACATCAGCTATATTTATTGTTTGAGTACTACCTTTTATATATGGATGAAATGTTGTTCCACCATTTCTAAAAAACATTATAAGTTCATTTTGTTGAGAGCTATTTGCACCTGAGAGTATAGTTTGGTCTTGTGAAGCACTACTTTTTATCCAAGTAGAGATAGTAAAATCACCTTCCCCGTCCAAAATAGTAGGTTTCAAATCAATATAGTCACTATTGGAATTTGCAGTAAAGTCACCTGAACGAACTAAAACTTTTTCATTTTTTGTAGTTTCTAAGTTATATAAAGTAGCATGATTTGAATTGCCACTACTGTCTTTTACTTCATTTGTAGTTCCATCCCAAATACACTCATCAAACCGATAATCAACTATTACATTAGCATATATTTTACTTGAAATAAAAAACAAATAAAACAGAATAGAAAGGAATAGTCTACTTTTTTTCATTTTAAAGTACTGATTTCAAAGCTATACCCAAATGGTCATATTTAAATCTATAACCTTCTCTTTCCAATCTAACTGGAACAACAAAAGAGCCTTTTAAAATTGACTCTGCTCCTTCACCATATCTTATCTTCATCATAGCTTCTGGGATATTTAACCATGCTGGTCTTCCTATGACCTTACCAAATGTTGTCATAAATGTTTTCATATTAAC
>DQTM01000141.1 GCA_015662785.1 Sulfurospirillum arcachonense
AAAAGAGTTAAAAGTTAGAACTCTTTTTTGTGCAGTTCAAAGTTGGTTTCAAACGAAACCTGAAATATTTAAGATTTTACCAGATATGTTTCAAAATATTGCTTTTGAAATGGTACAACGTGGTGAAACTTGACAGTTTTTTATTAAATTAGCTAAAAATGGTGCATTTGGATTATTGGGACTAACAATGTTTTCAGTACTCATAAGTGCTTATTTGTGGTCACTTACCGTATAGCAATGGAGACTTTAACAATGGGAAAAGATAGAGAAAGAGATTTAGAAAAGATTATAGCTGACGGTATATCTAAAGGTATTAGAGAGGCTAAAATTCAAGAACAAAAATCAAAGGGTAATAGTGCATTAAATACTTTTATGGCGATTGCTATTTTTGTAGTAAGTATATTCGGTGGCGTAATAATAAGTGGAAGTATGGAGCATTATTTTAATATACCAACAGAAAACACCATGTTTGGAGTAATTTTTTTATGTAGTGTTTTACTTACATATTTATGGACTAAAAAAGAGATTAAAGAAGCTTGGAATACTAAGAGATATGGTCTTTTTATCTTTATGATTTTAATAATGGTTGGTGGAGCAACTTTCACAGGATTATTGATAGCTAAATAGAAATTATCTTCTTGGATACTAGAAGAAGTTAAAAAAGTAGTTGGAAATGATATATCTCAAAAAGTATTTTGTGATATATTTGCTGGAACAGGAATAGTCGGTAGAACTTTTAAAAAAGAAGTAAAACAAGTTATAAGTAATGATTTAGAACACTATAGTTATGTATTAAATAAGAATTATATTGAAAATCATAAAAAAAGATATTAAAAATATCACTCTAAAAGTTAAGCCTACTTGTGAAGTAATTTTAACTGCTCCACTTCTAACTACTGATGAGCATATTGAGTATATTTTGGATAAAAGGTGACAGGCTACTTTTCTATAGAAGTAGAATTAAAGATGCAAGTGGAGATTTAGAAAAACTAGTAAATGCATTAGGGAATGATATTACTGCTAGACTTATAGTAAATTTAAACAATGCAAGTATTCTAGGAGAAGATTCTAAGCAGCTAAGTCAAACTATAGAGATGCTAAATCATTCAGCTTTAAAACAAAATAGTTCTATAGTAGAGACTTCAGCAACGATAGATCAGATGAGTATTGCCATTAATGCACTCTCTTCAAGAACAGGAGAGATAGTCTCTCAATCACAAGAGATAAAATCTGTTATATCTATCATAGGAGATATTGCAGATCAGACTAATCTTCTTGCACTAAATGCTGCCATTGAAGCTGCTCGTGCAGGTGAGCATGGACGAGGCTTTGCTGTTGTTGCTGATGAGGTTAGAAAATTAGCAGAAAAGACTCAAAAAAGCCTAGGAGAGATAGATGCTACTATCAATATCTTGGTTCAATCTATAAGTGATGCGGGAAGCGATATAGATGAGTCAGCTAAGGGAATTGAACATGTCAATGCAGAGATAAGTACTCTTAAAGAGATGATTCATGAGAATTCAGCAGCCACTAATCAAACAAGCGAAGTCTCTTTAAAACTAGAAGAGTTATCTAAAAAAATCATTGAAGAGGTTAATGAAAACAAAATCAATAAATAGATAAAATACCTTACATGTAAAGGATGAAAAACTCTTTACATGTAAGGAGAATAAAATGCTTATTATAAACACAGGTGGTACTTTTAATAAGAGATATAACCCTTTAAAAGGGGAGTTAGAAGTTCCAAAAGACTCAATCGCATTAGAAAGTATACTAAAGTATTTTTATAATTTAAAATATAAAATAAAAAATATAATCCATAAAGATAGCTTAGATATACTAGATATTGATAGAAAAGAGATAGTAGATCTTATAAAAAATAGTCCTTCTGAAAAAATACTCATAATTCATGGAACAGATACTATGGATAAAACAGCAGAGTTTTTAGAAAAATATGTGAGTGATAAAACTATACTTTTAACAGGTGCAATGGTTCCTTTTAGTATAGATAGTGTAGAAGCTAATGCAAATTTATCTATGTCACTTGGTTATCTTCTTCATTGCACTAAAAAGGGTGTTTTTATAGCAATGCATGGTTTAGTAGATGATCATAAAAATATTTACAAAAACAGAAAAATTGGAGTGTTTCAAACTAAACAGGGAATGTAATAGTAAACTCTACACCTTCCTCCGCTTTGCTTTTACATGTAACAGTTCCTTTGAAAGTCTTATAAGCTCAGAAGCTTTGTTTATGCTTGTTAGTGAAGAGTCAGATACATCTTCAACATTTTTTATATACGCTTCAAATTCATCTTGGCTTAGATTGTCATCTTTGTATAGTTTTACTATATTCTTTGATATATCACTTAGATGTGAAATTCCTGTTAGGGCTATACCTATAGGAGTATTTATCTCATGAGCAACACCTGCTACCAAACCACCTAAACTTGCCATTTTTTCTGATTGAAGTAGTTGTTTTTGGGTGGCTCTCATCTCTTTTACTATACTTCTTATTATGAGAGTATTT
>DQTM01000210.1 GCA_015662785.1 Sulfurospirillum arcachonense
ATTCTAAAGAAGTTAGAGGCGAAGAGAACAAAGTGTATAGTTTACACTAGAGTTATGGGTTACCACAGACCAGTAGAGAGTTTTAATGTTGGTAAAACAGGTGAGCATAAAGAGAGAGTAAAGTTTGACGAACAACTTTCTTGCTAAGAAGTCTGTTTACGATATAACCAGATTTACTACGCTTGATTACAAAGACCATCTTGCGTGCATAATTTGGTTTACAAAATGTAATATGAGATGCTCTTACTGCTATAATTCTAAGGTTGTAGAGGGCGAGGGCATCTTAAGTAACCAAGAGCTATTTGATTTTTTAAAGTCTCGTGTTGGAAAACTTGATGCGGTAGTTCTTAGCGGTGGGGAATGTACTCTAAACCCTGACATACTAGAACTTTGCGAAGAGATTAAAGAGCTTGGATTTAAAATAAAGATAGATACCAATGGACTCAATCCAGATATACTTGAAGAGCTAGTTGATTTTTCTTTAATTGATTTTATAGCACTTGATTATAAAGCTCCAGCCCAAAAATTTAAACACATTACCCAAAACGGTTCCATAGAAAAATTTTATAAAACTTTAGATATGCTCATATATAAAAAGTTTCCCTTTGAAGTAAGAACAACTATACATAGTGACTTATTAGATGAAAGCGATATAAACTCTATTGCATTAGACCTGCATAAAAGAAAGTATAATGGAACATACTTCATACAAAACTATCTTCACGTTGATGATACTTTCAACACTTTATCACAATACTCAATTCCTGTAGATAAAACTCTTATTAGTAATGTCGTTCCAATAGAATTTAGAAATTAAGACTCATTTAGTTAAAATGTACAAATAAAAATTATTGGGGTAACTAATGGAAAGAAAAAAAATATACAACCCAAGTTCAGAAGAGACTTTGAACGATAGAAGAGTTTTTGGTGGAAATCCTCATGGGATTTTGAACTTTACTAAAGCCAGATACACTTGGGCACTGAACCTTTGGGATATGATGGAAGCAAATACTTGGTTTCCAAAAGAAGTTGATACTACAAAAGATGTACTTGATTACAATAAAAACTTAACTGATGCAGAAAAACGTATGTATGATTTAGTCTGGTCACAGCTTATCAGTATGGATAGTTTTCAAACTAACAACTTAGCTGACAATATTAACCCATACATCACAGCACCTGAAATCAACGCTCTTTTAGCGCGTCAAGCTTATGAAGAGGCTAACCACTCAAAATCTTATGCTGTTATGGCTGAGGCTATTTGTGACAATACTGATCTTATTTATGAGATGGAAAAACACGATGATGTTCTACGACGTAAAAATGAGTATATATCTAGTGTTTATGAAGAGCTTGCAGGTGATGTTACAGAAGAAAAACTTCTTTTAGCTATGTTTGCAAATCAAATTTTAGAGGGTATCTACTTCTACTCTGGTTTTACTGCTATATACGCATTAGCCCGTGCTGGTCGCATGCTTGGCTCTGCTCAGATGATACGTTTTATACAACGTGATGAGATAACTCACCTGCTACTTTTCCAAAACATGATAAACTCTGTTAGAAAAGAGAAGCCTGAACTTTTTACAGATGATTTGAAAGCAAAAGTACGCACAATGTTTGAAGAGGCTGGCAAACTAGAAATAGAATGGGGACAATATATAACGCAAAACCAAATCATGGGCTTTACTGATGATATAATTGAAGAGTATATTCACTTCTTGATAGATGAAAGACTAAGTGCCGTTGGATTTGAGAAAATGTACAATGCAGACCACCCAATCAAGTGGGTTGAAGATTTCTCAAAATTTAACGAGCAAAAAACAAACTTCTTTGAGGGCAATGTAGCAAACTATAGTAAAGGTAGTCTTTCATTCGATGACTTCTAAAAAAACTCTCGTTGCACTTCAATTTAACTACGAAAAAAAGAGTCTTGAGGATAACTTCAAGACTCTAAAACGACTTATGAACAGAACCACTGAAAACTCTATAGTTCTAGCTCCTGAGCTATGTCTAAGTGGCTACAAATACGACTCACTTCAAGACTCAGCAGAGTTCTCAAAAAAAATACTCACTGAACTTAAAGAACTCTCTACATGTAAGACTTTTGCTCTCACGCTCATAGAAGAAGAGAAGGGTAACTACTTTAACAATCTTAAAATTTTTCACAATGGCAACTTAATTCAAACAAGAGCTAAAGCAAAACTATTTCCACTTGGGGATGAAGAGAAGTTTTTCACCTCAGGCGAAACAAAAGATATAAACATAATAGAGATAGATGGAATAAAAATTGCTACACTTGTATGTTTTGAGTTAAGATTTACAGAACTTTGGCAACAAATAAAAGGTGCTGACATTATCTTAGTTCCATCTTTTTGGGGCAAACTAAGAAAAGAGCACTTAAAAATACTCTCAGAGGCTCTTGGCGTTGCAAACCAAGCTTTTGTGATAGTTGCTAACAGTAGCGATGAAGAGATGGCCAGCAGTAGTGCTATAATCACTCCTTTTGGAGATATTTACAGAGATGACTCTTCATTTATAGTAACGCACAACGTAGATTTGAATGAAATAGAAAAGATGAGAAGATATATAAAAATAGGATTGTGATAAGTGGGCGACTTCAACAGTAGAATAAAACTTCAAAAATGTAAAAATATGGCAGATGAAATAAAAAAAGTCTGTTCCATAAGTGACGATGTATACAAAGCACTAATTTCAAGCCAAAGAGAGCAATTTGTTCCAAAAGGTTTCTCAAGACATGCTTATAAACTAGATGCTCTTCCTATGGTAGCTGACCAGTGGATAAGCTCCCCTTTAACAGTTGCAAAAATGAGTGAAGCCTTGTCAAGCAAAGGTGCTGACAATGTTTTAGAAATAGGCTGTGGTAGTGGTTATCAAGCGTTGGTCCTTAGTAGACTCATACGTCGTGTTTTTACAATAGAAAGGGTTGAAAGGCTTCTCATAGAAGCTCGTGAACGTTTTAAAACTCTAGGAGTTCATAATATACACACCAGATTTGATGATGGGCAAAATGGCTGGAGAGAATATGCTCCCTATGATAGAATTCTTTTTTCTGCTTCAACACCAAAAGTTCCACAAAAACTCTTTGAACAGTTAAAAGATGGAGGAATTTTAGTTGCCCCAATAGTAAAAGGTGATAAACAAGTCATAACACGGTTTATAAAAAAAGGTGATTCTATAAAAATTGAAGAGTTAGATGAATGTCTTTTTGTTTCAGTAGTTAATGGAAA
>DQTM01000297.1 GCA_015662785.1 Sulfurospirillum arcachonense
ACAAGCATCCAAAAATTGAATCAAAATCAAACTGTAAAGCTTGCCACAAAAATTTTGGTAAAACAAACTATATTAATGATGAAGATATATCCCTAGAATACTTCTCAAATAAAGAAGCTATAGAGATATATCTAAAATTAAACCAAGATTAACTTAGCTCTTCTCTTACTTGATTAACTGCTTCAACCATGTTTACAAGAGCTTCTTTTGTCTCTTTCCACTTTCTTGTTTTCAATCCACAATCAGGATTTATCCATAACTGCTCTTTTGGTAAAACTTCAAGTAGTAACTTTATCTGTGTTTTTATCTCTTTTACACTAGGAACTCTTGGAGAGTGTATGTCATAAACCCCAGGACCTACTTCTTGTTTGTAACCAACCTTTTTAAATATTTTCAACAACTCATTTCCACTTCTTGCTGTCTCTATTGTAATGACATCTGCATCCATGGCTTCTATAGTTTTAATGATGTCATTAAACTCACTATAACACATATGCGTATGAATTTGAGTCTCTTTTTTAGCCTTACTGACGCAGATTTTAAAATCTCTTACAGCCCAACTCTCATACTCTTTGATTTTAGAGTCTCTTAGAGGATAGCCCTCTTTAAAAGCTGCTTCGTCAACTTGTATGATTTTAATTCCAGCTTTTTGAAGATCATCTACTTCATCACTAAGTGAAACAGCAATCTGCTTCGAAACTTCACTCCTTGGTTTATCATCTCTTACAAATGACCAATTTAGTATGGTTACAGGGCCTGTGAGCATCCCTTTCATGATTTTTTGAGTCTTACTCTGTGCATAGCTTATCCACTCAACAGTCATAGGCTTTGCTCGGCTTATATCTCCATAGATAAATGGTGGTTTTACACAACGACTACCATAACTCTGAACCCAACCATTTTGGCTAAATCCATACCCATTTAACTGCTCCCCAAAATACTCGACCATATCATTTCTCTCAGGCTCACCATGAACAAAAACTTCCAACCCGCACTGCTCTTGAAACTCTACACAATCATCTATATAAGCTCTCATCTCTTTTAAGTACTCTTCTTCGCTAATAAGCCCTTTTTTAAACCCACTTCTTGCAAGTCTAACCTCTGGAGTTTGAGGAAAAGAACCTATGGTTGTGGTTGCTAGATTTTCATACCCTAAAAGCTCTTTTTGAAGCTTTATTCTCTGCTCATAAACTCCTTCTCTTTCTAAAGAATTTAAGTTTTTAACTCTATTTTTAACCTCTTCACTATGAATTAGTTTTGAAGTTTTTCTACTCTCGTTTGCTTTGAAGTTTTCTAAAAAACTATTTTTATCATACTCTTGAGCAAAAAACTTTTTTGATATAAGAGAGATTTCATCAAGTTTTTCTACTGCATAACTAAGCCAGTTTTTTATCTCGATATTTTGCTTCTCTTCGTATTTTAGTGTAAAAGGAACATGCAGAAGTGAACAAGATGCACCTACTAAAATATCATCTTTGTTTACTACTTTAGTTATATCTTCTAAAAGTTTCAAACTATTTTCAAAGTCATTTTTCCAAATATTTCTACCATCTACAACACCTACAATCAATTTTTTAGCACTTTTAGAGATTGTTTCCAGTGACTCTAAATTCTCTTTTCCATGAACAAAATCAAGTCCAATAGCCCATACAGGAGTATGAACTAGTATATTTGTAGCTTCATTAGAGTGTTCAAAGTAAGTAACTACTGCTACTTTTGTATTTATACTTAGTTTGTCATATGTGTATTTGATTAGGCTATATACTGTTGGGTCTAAATCTTTTACAAAAATTGGCTCATCAAACTGTACTAAGATATCACTATCAAGTTCGTTTATTTTTACCAAAAGCTTTTCATAAAGAGGAAGGATTTTACTAAGTAACTCATAACAATCTCCACCATCAACTCTTTTTGAAAGTCCTAAGTAAGTAATAGGACCTACTAAATTTATCTTAGTTTTAATCCCAAGTTCTTTTGCTTCAAGGTACTCTTCTATAACTTTTGAAGCGTCTAAAATATACTCATCTTCTAGTGAGAGTTCTGGCACTATATAGTGATAGTTTGTATTGAACCACTTTGTCATTTCACAAGCTGTTGCTTCTTTATTGCCTCTTGCCATAGCAAAATAAAGCTCTTCATCTTTTAAGTTCCTAAACCTTTTTGGAATGGCACCCAACATAACTGATGTATCTAAAACATTGTCATATAAAGAGAAGTCATTTGAGCTTATATACTCTATACCAGCCTCTTTTTGATAATTCCAATGACGTTTTTTAAGTTCACTTGCTACTTTTTTTACTTCTTTATATGAGCATTTTTTAGCCCAAAACTCTTCTAATACTTTTTTAAGTTCACGTTGTTCTCCAATGCGTGGAAAACCTACTACGTAGTTATTTTTTGACATTTTTATACCTTTACTATTTAATACTTCTTTTAAAAGAAGTAAATTCTTTTAAAATTCCTCTCACTAAAGCTTTGCCTATGGCAAGAAAGTATTATTTTGGAGGATGTACACCTGAACGTCTAAACGCAAAGTAAGTACAGTAGTATGGACATCGTGGGATATAATGGTGCAGAAGTGTAGCTAGTTTTGTTTTAAGTCTATAAAAACAGTTACAATGGCACGGTCTATCTGTTGAAAAACAGGTAGTTTCTAAAAGTTCAAGTGGTGGATCATCTTCATCTACTTCTTCAACCTCTTTTGAGAGTCTATTTGACAATAAAGAGTATATAGATGATACTTTAGCATCAAGACT
>DQTM01000184.1 GCA_015662785.1 Sulfurospirillum arcachonense
CAAAATGCGAGAAGTGTTGAAGAGATTGCAGCTGCGGCTGAACATATGAATAAAATGACTGAAACGTTGAAAAATAAACTAGACGAATTCAGAACATAATGCTTATTAAAGAGAAACTTATACTGATTGGGGCCTCAACAGGAGGTCCTGGTCATCTAAAAAAGATTCTCTTGAGTCTTGACCCATCTTTTTCTACTCCTGTTGTAATTGCAAAGCATATGAATCCTGTTTTTATTACAAGTTTTGTAAAGCAGTTTGATGATGAACTTCCTTTTAATTTTATTTTAGCAGATGATAGACATGAGATAAAAAATTATACTATGCACGTGTGTGCAACGCATTGTGAGTTAAATAAACGAGAACGTTATTTAAAGCTTGAAAGTGCTAGTGGCGTAACGTCTCACTATAATCCAAGTGTAGATCATCTTTTTTACTCAGCAGTAAAATTATGTAAAGAGTATGATGTATTGGCTATACTTTTGACAGGTATTGGGCATGATGGTGCAGCAGGTCTTAGTGAATTGAAAAACATGGGTGCAACTTGTATAGCTGAAAGTGAAGAGAGTGCCATAGTCTATGGTATGCCCAAAAAAGCAGCGGAGCTAAATAGCAATATAAAAGTAATGCACTTAAATGATATAATTAAATATATAAAACGATTTGGGGACTAAAGGGTAAAGTATGTTTTTTCGTAAAAAGAGTGTTTATGTTGAGCAAATAGAAGAACAACCAATAAAAGAAGAGTTTAGTACTTTTGGCTTTAATGATATACTTCATTATATCAAAAGAGAGACTGGGGTTGACCTTTTTGTTAAAAAAAGTATAATTGAAACTAGAATGAAGCTTTTTTGTGAAGAGAGAGATATAAACAGTTTAAAAAACTACATGACGAGATACAGTATAAAAATGACTTACGCCAAGAGCTTATAAATCTACTCACTGTTAATGAAACATATTTTTTTCGTGAAGAGAGGCAACTGCAAGAAGCAATAGACTTTGCTAAAAGCAGAAGTGGTAGTGTTAGTATACTTTGTGCTCCTTGTGCATCTGGAGAAGAGGTTTATACACTTAGTATAATGATGAGTGAACAGTTTGGTTCACTGAAAAAATTTACTATAACTGGCATAGATATAAATTCAGAGGCTATTAAAAAAGCGAATCAAGGTGTTTATTCACAAAGATCACTTCATAAGCTTTCTCAGACACTTAAAGATAAGTATTTTACTTTAGAAGGGGATATGTATAGCGTTAAAAAGCATCTTTTTTCTTCTGTTCGTTTTTCTCAGGTAAATATTTTTGAAAACTCTTTCGTAAACATGGGAAGCTTTGATATAGTTTTTTCAAGAAATATGCTCATATATTTTGATGATGATTTTAGAGTAGCTGCGATGAAAAGGTTTAGTCAGCTTTTAAAGCCTGATGGACGACTTCTTTTAGGTCATGCTGATATAGTTCCTAAAAATGAGTGGTTTACTAAACACGGTTTTGGAAGTAGTTGTTATTATTCTAAATCTTAGTTATATTTTTTAGTTTAACATACATCATGGCTGTCATAATAGCATCGTTAATAGCATCGTGTTTACCAAAAATTGGAAGTCCTAAGTCTTTCATTATAACATCAAATCTCAAATCAATATGCCCATCAGGTATAAATTTTATTTTTTTATCGTGATAAATTCCAGAAACTTCTATCTGCTCATTGGGAAGTTTGATTCCAAGGTATGGTTTTAGGTATTTATTTATCATATTAACATCAAATTCTAAATAGTATCCAATAAGAGGACGTGAGCCTATAAAATATAAGAACTTATCTATTGCTTCATTTGGTTCACTTCCATTTTGTAAGTCAATATTTCTTATTTGGTGGATTTTTATACTCTCTGGACTTATCTCTTTAGTTGGTTTTACAAAAATTTCAAATTTTTCTGAAGTAATTATTTTATTATTTTTAATTTTTAATGCGCCTATTGATAAAATTTCATCACTCTTTGGATTTAGTCCTGTTGTTTCTGTATCATAAACTACATATTCATTGGCAGGAGGTTCATCAAACAAGAAAGCATATTTTTCATCTTTTAGATTTTTTCTATTGAAGTGCCGGAATATGCTGCTTAACATTATTGAATCATACTAAGTTTAAAATGATGAGTTAAAAAATCTTTGAATTTATTGATTATTTTGAAACTATCTTTTAGAAGCTCTAATTCAAGTTGATTTAGATTTTTTATATCAATCCTATTATCTGGGTCTTCTTCATGTTCAAAGTAACGTAATCTCTCTTGTAGTCTTAGGTTAAGTAACGTGTCAAATGCTTCTTCAAGTGCATCGTAAAAGCTATCATCAACAATTTTAAGTTTTTTTAGTTCTCTCATACGGCTGTTTGTGTTTGTTACATGTATACCATTTTCAAGCGCCATGCTACGTATACCTTGGACTATTGGGAAAATGCCACCTTTTTTTACATCAATTCGGTTATCTTTTGAAATCAGGTTTGTAAACATCCCAATTGGTGTCTCAAACATAAGAGCAGCTTTTGCAAAATTTGCCATAAAAACGCTTCTATCTTTTACTCCCTCAAAAATCATCTCTTTTAATTGTGTGAGAAGTTCATGATTTCCTGCCACACTCATAGCATCAAAAAAGATAGCAAGGTGCATATAGTCATCACCAGTAGGGGCTTCAAGCCATCTATCTATCTCTCCTTTATATGAGTCTATATTTTTTCTCCAATACTCATTTGAAACCATGATGTTACCTTCACACCTAGGAAAACCAAATTCTATGAGCGTTTTAGTAAACTTTTCCATATGTTCTTTATACTGTTCAACATCTTCACCATTTTGTATGATAAGTGCGTTGTCTTGGTCTGTTTTGAGCATTTGCTCTTTTCTACCTTCACTTCCCATAACAATAAGGCATGCTTTGTCAGCTAAGTTTTTTGGAACTATCATCTCATAAAGTTTTTCATATATTTTTTCATTCAATTCTGATATAAGTTTAGAAATATATTCTACTTTTGTTCCTTTTGCATGAAGTTTTTTGATGATATTAATGAAGTCTTGGCTAGCAAGTTTGAGCTCTTCAATAGAGTTTGCTTTTTTAATTTGAACAGCTACTAAGTAAGTATGATTTGCAAAGTAACTAAGTAAGTCGAGTTGCTCTAGAATACCTATGACTTTGTCATTTTTTGTGACCACTATTCTTTTTATAGAGTTTTTTGTAAATGATAGAAGTGCATTAAATAAAAAGTCATTATGCTCTATTGTTATGATTGGGCTCAAGGCAATAGGTCCAATAGGTCCAAATTTATCATAATTTTCATAAAGTATATGTCTTCTTAATATACTATCAGTAACAATGCCAAGCTTTCCGTTGTCAGATACTAAAATACAGTTTGTTTTTAACTCTTCCATCTCTTTTAAAGCATCCATTATAGGTTTGTCTGCTCCTACAATACAGGGTTCATGTAAGTATGAGTCAGTAACGCGTGCTATCATGAAACCTGACATTTGAGTAGAGTACTCTTTTTGTTTTGCCGATTGAATACGGTTTGCTAAGTCTTTTATATAGTAGTTTTTAAATTCTGTATTAGCGTCTAAGAGAGATTTGAAATCTTTTTTTTTCATCTCAAAACATATTAGTTCTTCAAGAACTGTAAAAGTATCTTCTGTTTTGCTATATATTAAAGAGTCCGCATCAAAGGTATTTGAATTGTTATATACTTTTACAAGTTCATTTTTATGATACTCTCCAACTTCACCTTTAATAATTAGGTACAAAAAGTCTGAAAGACTATCTGGAGATATAAGTATAGTATCTTTTTTATAGTAAGCAATATCCATAGAGTTTACGGCTTTTGTAAGTTCTCTTGGGGTTAGTAATTCAAAAGGGTGTATTGATTTTAAAAATGCTTCTTGATCATGTAAACTCATATGTAACCTTGATATTAGACTTCTATTAAGTTATCACAAATAAGTTAATAGAAGGCTAAAATAGAGAAGACACACTGCGATTTGCAGTGTGTCTGAGTATTCTAGTGAGTTGCCGTACCAGCTCCTCTAGGGATTCTGATGTTTTCAACAAGATCTTGAATCTCTTGTGGTGGCGGAGGTGTAAATTTACTTACAACAATTGCCACGATAAAGTGTAAGAACATACCAATGGTACCGATACCAGTAGGAGCTATGCCCCATAGATAATCAGCTTTATCTCCACCCATAAATACAAAGTAGATGATGTATGAAAAAGTAAAGATAAGACCACTTAGCATACCTGCGATTGCACCTTCTTTGTTCATTCTCTTATAGAAAATTCCAAGTATGATTACAGGGAAGAATGAAGCAGCTGCAAGACCAAATGCAAATGCAACAACTTGTGCAACAAACCCTGGAGGGTGAATTCCTAAGTAACCAGCAACAAGAATCGCAACTACAGCTGCCGCACGAGCACTCAATAGCTCAGCTTTTTCACTTAGAGTTGATTTTCCAGTTTTTGGATCTTTCATAAGAACATTTCCTAAAAGGTCATGCGAGATAGATGTTGAGATAACAAGAAGTAGACCAGCTGCTGTTGAAAGAGCTGCTGCCAAACCACCCGCTGCAATAATCGCAATAACCCAGTTAGGAAGACCTGCAATTTCTGGATTCGCTAAAACGATAATATCGCGGTCGATATAAATCTCATTAATTATCTTACCATTTGCTCTCATATCTTCAGCAGAAGCTGTATGAGAAGGCATAGGGTTTGAAGTCATACGTTCTCCGCTTGCACCATTTCCTTCTGCAAATTTAGGTTTACCTTTTCCGCCTTCAAATGCTTTACCTGAAGCAAATTGGATTTTACCATCGCCATTTCTATCATTCCATCCGATAAGTCCTGATGATTCCCAGTTTTTAAACCAGTGACCATCATTACCTGCGATTTGTCCATCAACAAACTTAGCATAATCTACATTTTGTAGGTTTTTGATAAGGTTAATACGTGCAAATGAAGCAACTGCTGGAATCTGTGTATAAAGAATAGCGATAAACACTAAAGCCCAACCAGCTGAAATTCTAGCACCCTTAACTGTAGGAGTTGTAAAAAATCTAACGATAACGTGAGGAAGACCAGCAGTACCAAGCATAAGAGCTGTAGTAAGCATAAATACATTCCAAGTACCAGCATGGCTTTCAGTATACATACTAAAACCAAGATCAGTCATAGAAGTATCAAGTGCATGAAGTAAGTAAGTTCCGGAGTCTATCATTCGTATACCATCATCAAATTGGAATGGAATAGTTCCACCAAAACCGATTTGTGGTAAAAATGTCTCTGTAACTTGAAGTGATAAGAAGATTGCAGGAACTGTAAATGCAAAAATCATAACACAATACTGAGCAACCTGAGTATATGTAACACCTTTCATACCGCCAAGAACAGCATATATGAAAACAATACCCATACCAATGTAGATACCCATGTTGACATCAACTTGTAGGAATCTAGAAAATACGATACCAACACCTCTCATCTGACCAGCAACATATGTAAACGAAATAAAGATTACACATATAACCGCAACAGTACGAGCGAAGTCTGAGTAGTATCTGTCACCAACAAAGTCAGGAACAGTAAACTTACCAAATTTTCTCAAATATGGTGCTAAAAGCATTGCAAGTAGTACATAACCACCTGTCCAGCCCATCAAGTAAGCACCACCATCACTACCTTTTAGTGATACGATACCTGCTAGTGAGATAAAAGAAGCAGCACTCATCCAGTCTGCACCAGTTGCCATACCATTTACTATAGGATGAACACCGCCACCTGCAATATAAAACTCTTTAGTAGTACCAGCTCTAGACCAAATAGCAATACCGATATAAAGAGCAAATGATACGCCAACAAATAGATAAATTAAACTTTGTAATTCCATTTTATTCCCCTTTATTCGTGAATGTCATATTTTTCTTCTAAAGCTTCCATCTTTTTTGCGTAAACAAAAATAAGAACCAAGAAAACATATATAGCACCTTGCTGTGCAAACCAAAATCCTAGTTTGAATCCTCCAAATGTAATTGCGTTTAACTCATCAATAAAGATGATTCCACAACCATAGGATACGACAAACCAAATAACCAGTAGTTTAAGAATAAGTGATATATTCTCTTTCCAATAAGCTTCTGCAGCTTCCTTGTTCATAGGGTCTCCTTTTTTTATTTAACTTTCTCCTTTAACTTGAACAAGTCCAAGTTAAATTCCTCTCACTAAAGCACAATCTTTCGGTCGTAACTTATTAACTTAACTGTCACTAAAGCACAACCTTGCGGTCGCAATTTATTTAGTGTTTGTATCATAGGACTTTAAAATAGCATTAACATAGCAAAAAGAAATTTCTTTGAAAAAGTTAATAAAAAGTTTCTTTTTGTGTAGAATCGAAACAGATAGCTATTTTATGGTGTTTCAAATTTACACAAATAGTATTTATAGTATAATATAAAAAAAATTAGGAAAACAATGAATACTATAATAGAAGACTTTTTAGCAAGCGTAAACTCTCTACATCAACTTAAAGCAGAAAACTTACCAGAAGATGTCTTAGAAGAGATGGTAAAAATGGAAGCAAATGAGTTATATAAGTTGAGCACTCAGCTTATTGTTTTACAACACAATGTTCCAAGTGAAGACAAGATGATCACTATGAGTGAAGATGAAATACTTAGTTTAGTTGATGAGTACGCTAAAGCTTTGTTAAAACGTTTCAGAGGGTAAATAGGTGCTAGTTATAAGGTTTGCAAGTGAGTTAGCTAGTAGATTGTAACCTTCTGCATTTGGATGTATTTGATCTATCTTGAGGTAGTTATCACCTAGTATAGTTTCAAGTGCACTATCTTCTAAAGGAACATTCATCTCATCTGCTATTTCATAATAAATCTGAGCAGTAGAAAGAGTTATAACTTCTAGCATTGGAACACCAACTAGAACTACATGTATGTTTTTTGCACGTGCTATTTCTATCATCTTTTTGATGTTATCTTTTGCTCTTATGAGACTTTTGCGTCTTATAATATCATTGCCACCATGACATATGATTAGGATTTGTGGCTTGTATTTTTCAAGTAGCCTGGGGAGTCGTTGTAGCCCTTGATTTGTGAGCTCTCCATTGATTCCAGCATTGATTACATCTGCTAAAAGAAGTGTAGAAAGCTGAGACGGATAACTCAGTTGTGTTTCAACATTGTAACCATAAGTGATACTATCACCAAAGGCAAGTATTTTTGTGTCTATTGGTAACATAACAGCTCCATCAAACTCATCACTTGAGTTATCAAAAAAGTTTAAAATGACAATGGCAATGACTGCCAAAAAAATTA